>JAAYZO010000057.1 GCA_012514865.1 Lentisphaerota bacterium
TCGCCGACCAGAGTCCCCTCCTCGACGAGCTGCGCCGCGGCGACTGGCGCAGCCTGGTGGCGGCGCCGCTGGCCGGCCTGATCTGCGGCGGCTTCTGGGAACTCTGGAACAGCCTCAGCCTGGCGCGATGGGAATACGCGGTGCCCTTCGTCAACCGCTTCCACATCTTCGAAATGCCCCTGCTGGGCTATGCCGGCTACCTGCCCTTCGGCCTGGAGTGCCTGGTCATGGGCCGCCTCGTCCTCGCGCTCGTCGCCGCGATGCGGAACCCCGCCCCCGCGGCGGGGTCCGAGCGGTGACGAGCGGCTCGTGCCGCGCGTCCTGACCGACTCAACGTCGAGGAGCGACGACTGCCATGACACGGATTCTCACTCTGAGCCTGATGATGGGCCTGGCCCTCGCGGCCGCCGAACCGCCCGCCTCGATCTACGACCTCAGCGTCCTCGACGCCGAGGGCAAGCCCGTGCCGCTGCGGCAGTACGAGGGCCGCGTCATGCTCATCGTCAACGTCGCCAGCAAGTGCGGCTTCACCCGGCAGTACGAAGGCCTGCAGGCCCTCCACCAGACCTACGCCGAGCGCGGCCTGGTCGTCCTCGGCTTCCCCTGCAACCAGTTCGGCAGCCAGGAGCCCGGCAGCAACGCGGATATCCAGGCGTTCTGCTCGCGCGAGTACGCGGTGACCTTCCCGGTGCTCGGCAAGATCGACGTCAACGGCGATCAGGCCGACCCGCTGTTCAAGCTCCTCCGCACCCGGGCTCCCGGCGTCATGGGATCGACCGCCATCAAGTGGAATTTCACCAAATTCCTCGTGGACCGCCAGGGCCGCGTCGTCGGACGCTTCGCCTCAGCGACAGCCCCGGCCGACCTCAAGCCCGACATCGAGGCCCTCCTCGCCGGCACGCCCCAGGCCGCCGCACCGGCCCCAACACCGGCGGCACCATGACTGGGCGTCCTCCACGGGCCAATCCCCGCCGGCGCCGGATGCTCCGCCATGCGGGCGGCGTGATGGCGAACGCCCAACGCTGAGCCCGCTCTGAAGAATCGTCCTCGCCCTCAGCGCAGCGGTCCTCGTCCTCGTACTCGATAGAGTTTGAGCTCAAATTCGACGACGAGGAACGACGACGAGGGACGACGACGAGGACGAGGACGAGGACGAGGACGATACGCAATAAGCCTTCTTAGAGTGGACTCAACGCTGAACGCTCAACGTCCAACGTCCAAGGACGGACTACGGGCCGACCCTCGTCCCTCGTCCTCGCCCCCTCGACACCCGACCTTGGCCTGCCGGCCGCGGCCCGCGCTGGGAGTGCGTCAGGCTAGGCCTCGGGCTGGATGCCGACGTCGATCTGGGCGAAGACGCTGATGCCGCCGCGCTCAAGGGCTTTCACCGCCCGGGCCGGGTCGTCAAAACGGAAGATCAGCGCCGCCTTCTGCGACCGTGGCTCGGCGAAGGCATACATGTACTCGACATTGACGCCGCTGCCGTCGAGGGCCTTCAGGATGCGGTGCAGACCGCCCGGCTGGTTGTCGACCTCGACCGCGATGACCTCGTGCAGGGTGTTGACGATATTCTGCTCGCGCAGGATCGCGAAGGCCGCCCGCGGGCGATCCACGATCAGCCGCAGAATGCCGAAGTCGCTGGTGTCGGCCAGAGACAGAGCCAGGATGTTGATGCCGGCCTGGCTGAGCACGCCGGTGACATGAGCCAGACGGCCCTCCTTGTTCTCGAGGAAGACCGATATCTGCTTGATGTTCATGCTTGTCTCCTGCCCTGATGCGTCTCGTGACAGGGCCCGGCCTCAGGCCTGGCCACGCAGGTCCATCACGCGCTTGGCCTTGCCGGCGCTGCGCTCGATGCTGCCGGGCTCGACCAACGTGACCTTGGCTGAGAGGCCGTAGAGTGACTTGATGCGCTCATGCAGCGTCTCACGCAGGCGCTCCAGACCCCGGATCTCGTCGGAGAACACCGCCGGAGTGACCTCGACCTTGACCTCGAGGTTGTCCAGCGCCCCGGAACGCGTCAGCACGATCAGGTAGTACGGCGTGGTGCCCTCGACCTCGAGGAGCAGCGACTCGATCTGGGAGGGGAAGAGGTTGACGCCGCGCACGATGAGCATGTCGTCGGAGCGGTGCGAGACGCGGTCCATGCGCACCAGGGTCCGGCCGCAGGTGCACTTCCCATAGCGCAGCGAGGCGATGTCACGGGTGCGGTAGCGTATGAGCGGCAGGGCCTGCTTGGTGATCATGGTGAACACCAGCTCGCCCTCGCTGCCCTCGGGGAGGACCTCGCCGTTGTCCGGGTCGATGATCTCCGGGTAGAAGTGGTCCTCGAAGACGTGCAGGCCATCCTTGGCCGAGCACTCGCTGGAGACACCCGGCCCGATGACCTCGCTGAGGCCGTAGATATCGAAGGCCGAGACGCCGCTGATAGCCTCGATGCGCTGGCGCATCGCATTCGACCACGGCTCGGCACCGAAGGCGCCGCGGCGGAGCTTGGTCTTGCGGATCGGGGTGCCGTTGTGCTCGGCCACCTCCGCCAGATGCAGGAAGTACGAGGGCGTCGAGCAGATCGCCGTGACCCCGAAGTCCTGCATCACCAGGAGCTGCTTCTCGGTGTTGCCGCCGCTCATCGGGATGACCTTGCAGCCAAGGCGTTCCAGGCCGTAGTGGGCTCCCAGGCCGCCGGTGAAGAGGCCGTAGCCATAGGCATTCTGCACGACGTCCTCGGGGCCGATGCCGATGCACTGGAAGGTCCGCACCATGACCTCCGACCAGATGCGGATGTCCTCCTGGGTGTAGCCCACCACCGTCGGCTTGCCCGTGGTGCCGCTGGAGGCGTGGATGCGAACCACGTCGGCGAGGTCGGTGGCAAAGAGCCCGAACGGGTAGTGGTCGCGCAGGTCGTTCTTGAGGGTGAAGGGGAAATGCCGCAGGTCGTCGAGGCTCTTCAGGTGTGACGGCTTCACCCCCGCCGCATCGAAGCTCTGGCGGTAGAAAGGCACCCGTTCGTAGACCCTCTCCAGGGTCTCGCGCAGGCGCACCAACTGAATCTGCCGCAGGCTGTCGCGGTCGAGGAAGTCCTTAAGGAAGAGATCTTCACGCATCCCGTGTCTCCCAGTCTGATCCGCCCGGCGGCGATGGGGTCACCAGCCGCGGCCTTCCCGCCGGCCATGGCCCACCGCCATGGCCGCGCGTTGCGTTGCAGCGACGCACCGCAAAGCCGGACTGTAGCCCCGGCCGGGGCGCTGTCAAACCACCCGCGCGGCGCGCGGGCAGGCCATGCCGCGGCGCCACGGCGGCCTCACGCCGGCGGCCGCCGGCAGACCGCCTCATAGGGCCGCCCCGGGATCAGTCGGTTGCCGTCGCTGAAGCCCTCCGGGCGGCCGGCGAGGTGCCGGACGAGGCGGGCGCGCCACAGGGCCATGGCCGGGGCTGCCGCCGGATCGCCGGCGAGGTCATGGCATTCAAGCGGGTCTTCGTCGAGCCGGAAGAACTGCTCGCGGCCGTCGGCGGCGAACCAGACGAACTTCTCCCGGCCGTCGGTGAGGGTCTGGTGCAGCGGTGCGTGCTCGATAGGCAACCACGGCCGCCAGGGCTCGTCGGAGCCGCGCAGCAGCGGCACCATGCTGCGGCCCTCGACGCTGTCCGGGATCGGCACCCCGGCCATCTCCAGGAGTGTCGGCATGACGTCGGCCAGGCAGACCGGCGCAGCGCAGGTCCGGCCCGCCGGCAGCCCCGCCGTCAGGGGCGCACGCAGGAGCATCGGGATGCCCGCCGAGGGCTCGTAGGGCACGGACTTGCGCCAGAGGTAGTGGTCACCGAGCATCTCGCCGTGGTCGCTGGTCATCATGATGACGGTATGGCCATCGGTCTGGCGGTCGACGCCGGTCTGCGGGTTGAGCAGGCGCCGGATCTGGTCATCGATGTGGTTGATCAGGCCGTAGTAGCCGGCGCGGGCACAGAGCAGCGCCTCGCCACGGAGGTCAACCCGGGCGGCCGACACATCCTGCCCCAGGCCGCCGTCCGGCGGCGGCACGGCCCAGTCGCCGATGGTCGGCGCCGGCACGCCGGTGCGCAGGTAGCGCTCGAAGTAGAACGCCGGCGGCAGCAGCGGCGGGTGCGCCGCCAGGAAGGACACCACCAGGAAGAACGGCCGCGCCGTGTCGCGCTGGCGCAGAAAGCGCAGAGCCTCGTGGACAGTCCAGGTGGTCGGGTGGAGGTCCTCGGGCAGGTGCCAGGGTCGAGCCGTCCAGTCGTTGTGCATGACGCCGGTGCCGTAGACGCCCTCCCAGTCGTCGGGGCGGACGCGCTGCAGGTAGGCCATGTACTCGGAGCCCTCGCGGGAACTGCCGTCGACGACGTGCTCGAAGCCGAAGTGCCGATCGGGCGGGTGCTGGTGCATGCTGCGGCCGACCCAGGCGGTCTCGTAGCCGGCGGCGGCAAGGGCCGCCGGCAGGTCGCCTCGGTAGTCCAGGGCACCCCGTCGCGGTAGCCGACCATGCCATGCGTCGACGGAAACTGCCCGGAGAGCAGGCTGCGGCGGGCGGCGATGCAGCTCGGGCAAGGGCTGTAGGCGCGCGTGAAGCGCACCCCCTCCCGGGCCAGGGCATCCAGGTTGGGCGTCAGCAGCACCGGATGCCCGGCGATCGAAAGGCAGTCGCGGCGGTGCTGCTCGGTCAGAAGCACCAGGATGTTCGGAGGCGTCGGCACGACCCATCCCTCCGGCTGCCGTGAACCGAGGACATGGCAACCCCGCTAGGATTCGAACCTAGACAAACAGGACCAAAACCTGTTGTGCTACCGTTACACCACGGGGTTATCCAGGCATGGCGGGCGCCTGCGGCCGCCAGCCGGCCGATACTATACCGGGCACACCCGGCGCCGCCAGCCGCGATGGCAGCCGCGGCGGCTCAGGTCGCGGCGGTGAGGGCGCGGACGAAGGCACGCACGGCCGCGGCGGCTCAGGTCGCGGCGGTGAGGGCGCGGACGAAGGCGCGCACGGCCGTGGCGGGGTCGGGCTGACCGAGGATGGCGCTGATCACGCAGACGCCCTCGGCGCCGGCCTGGACCGCCGCGGCGCAGTTGGCGGTGCTGATGCCGCCGATGGCCACGGCCGGCAGCGCCGTGGCGGCGGTGAAGCGGCGCAGGCCGTCCAGGCCCATGGTCGGCCGCGCGTCGGGCTTCGTCGCGGTGGGGAAGACCGGCCCGACGCCGATGTAGTCGGCGCCATGCCGTTCGGCCACGCGGAGGTCCTCCTCGGTGTTGACCGAATACCCGACCAGGCGTCCGGCGGCGAGGCGGCGAACGTGCTCCAGGGGCAGGTCGTTGGCGCCGACGTGGACGCCGTCGGCATCGGCGGCCAGCATGACATCGACGCGGTCGTTGATGATCAGCGGCACGCCCAGGCGGCGGGTGACGGCGCGAAGCCGGCAGGCGCTGTCGTAGAGCCGGGCGCCATCGGCGTGCTTGTCGCGGAGCTGCACCAGAGTCACGCCGGCCGTGACCGCCGCCTCGACCAGCGCGGCGAGGTCACGACCGCGAGTCAGGTCCGGGTCGGTCGCCAGATAGAGCTTCAGGAGCGCTGCATTCATGCCGGCGTCACCGGTGCGACGTCGGCGGTGGCGACCTCGAAGCCGTCGCCGGTCTCGAGGGCGCAGGCCGCGGTGATGGGGCGTTCCAGGTCGGCGAAGACGCCGCGGCCGAGGATGTACTGGCAGGCCTCGGCGGCGCTGCCGGCAGTGAACGACCGGTCTTGGAAGGACGGGCTCGGGGCGTTGTGTTCGTAGGTGGCGATGTAGTAGGCCTGACCCGTGCTCAGGGCGAACTCCTGGACGAGCACGGCATCAGCGCGGACGATGCCGAGGCAGCCCTTGCCGGTGCCCTTCTGGACGACAGCGGCGATGCGCGGGGTATTGAGGCTGTCATGCTCGTAATCCAGCGCGGCCAGCACGGTGACGAGGGCATCGCGCATGCCCAGGCCCGCCGCGAGTTTCTCGGCGATCGGGTCGGTGTGCGAGCCGTTCGTCGCCACCGCGTAGGGCCCGCACAGACGCAGGCAGTTGTAGGCGATGTAAGGGTTCTTGAAGATGTCGTTCTCGAAGCCCGGCTTCGGCACGATCGCGACCGCCTTCTCCAGACGGCGCGCTTCGCGATTGGGGAACGAACGGCTGCTGACACGGTACAGCGCCCCGAGCGCGCCGGCGGGGTTCATGGCGATGGCGACGATGCGTCCGACGTACATGGTGCGTTCTCCGACTGCGAGCGGCCGACCGCCCGCCGGGCCAGTCCCGGCAGGCCGCCGGCGGGCTCAGATCTCGTTGGTCATGCGGAAGATGGCGTGGTGCCGCAGCTCGACGCTGAGGGCGGTATCCTCCATGGCGATGCGCAGGCCGTTCTTGAGGCGACCGACGTCGGCGCCCGGCGGCAGCTCGACCAGCATCATCATGGTGTAGACACCGTGGTCCACGGTGGTGGCCAGGTCGGCGATGTTGATGTCCTTTTCGCGCAGGTAGCCACTGACCGCCGCCACCAGGCCGATGCGGTCGGGGCCCACTGCGGTGAGGACATACTGGTTGTCCCGCGGTCGCGGCGACTCGCCGGGCAGGGCCGCACCCGGCGCCGCCACCCCGACCTGGAAATCCGCCCCGCCCGGCGTCGCCTGCAACGCCGCACGAATGTCTTCCGGGCGGACCGAGTCGGGGAAACTGGCGATGAGGATCATGGTGAAGTAGCCGCGCAGGACGGTCTGGCTCATGTCGGCCAGATTGCCCTCGAGGCCCTGCAGCGCCTGGGTCACATCGGCGATGATGCCGACCCGGTCGCGAGCCATGACCGCAATGACATAGGGAGTTGACATGGGTGGCCTCTGCGCCTTCCGCACTAACGCTTCCGGATGACCTCGCGGTCGTACGACTGCATCTCGGCGAGCCAGCCGGTTCCGGCCGGCACGCCATGGGCCTGGCAGTACTGGTCCCAGACTGCCCCCAGGGGCATCGTCCGCAGCTCCTCCAGGAGTGCCAGGGTGCTGGCCCGGTCGCCGCCGGCCTCGAGGTCGGCCAGGAGGGCGGTGGGCTCGAGCAGGGCATTCAGGATGGCCTTCTGGGCAGCCCGGGTGCCGATGACCCAGGCGCCGATGCGGTTGAGGCCGCCGTCGAAGAAGTCCAGGCCGATGTGGACGCGTTTCAGGGCCTGGCCGCGGACGATCTGCTGGAACAGGCAGCGCAGGTCGTCGTTGAAGTTGACAACGTGGTCGCTGTCCCAGCGGATGCCGCGGCTGACATGCAGGAGGAGCTCCTTCTTGAAGAGGAGCACGGACGAGATCTTGTCGTGGATGGTCTCGGTGGGGTGGAAGTGGCCCATGTCGAGGCAGAGCATCGGCGCGCGCGTCATGGCGTAGGCGAGGTAGAACTCGTGGCTGCCGACGACGTAGTCCTCGCTGCCGATGCCGAAGAGCTTGCTCTCGACGGCGTCGCGGCAGAGCCGGCTGTCGACGGGTGCGGCAAGGATCTCATCGAGGGACTGGATGAGGCGCTGTCGCGGTGCCCAGCGATCGATGGGCTGGTCCTTGGCGCCGTCGGGGATCCAGTGGTTGATGACGCAGGGGCTGCCCTGGCTGCGGCCCATGGCCTCGGCGATGCGCCGGCAGGCGATGGCGTGGCGGATCCAGAAGGCGCGGATCTCGGCGTCGGCGTGGGAGAGGGTCCAGCCGTCGTTGGCCTTGGGGTGGGCGAAGAAGGTCGGGTTGAAGTCGAGGCAGATGCCGCGGGCCTTGGCCCAGGCCATCCAGGCGGCGAAGTGCTCCGGCGCCAGCCGGTCGCGCTCGACGACGCGGCCGCCGGTCTCGGCGTAGATCGCGTGCAGGCTGAAGCGCAGCTTGCCGGGGATGAGCGAGAACGCCTTCTCGGCGTCGGCACGGAGCTGCTCCGGGGTGCGCGCCGCGCCGGGGTAGTTGCCGGTGGCCATGATGCCGCCGCCGGAGAGGGCCTCGTCGTGGACCTCGAAGCCCCGGACGTCATCGCCCTGCCAGCAGTGCAGGCTGATCGGCACCGCTGCGAGGCGGGCGAGGGCCTCGTCGGTGTCAACCCCGAGCTGGCGGTACTGCTCGCGGGCTGACTCGTAACGCTGCGTGACGAGAGAAGGTTCGGCTGGCTTGAACATCGATTCGCTCCTTGGACCCCAGGGTCCGCCGCTCGCACGAGACGTCGCTCCGCTGTGCCGTCGACACCGCCGCGGCTCGCGATCAGACGCGTCTCCGTCGTCGCCGGCCCTGCCGCCGGCTCGGCGAGGCACGGTTCGCCGCGCTGGTGCCCGGGGCCCCTGCCCTGTCGGACCCGCTCGCAGGAACGATCGCGTCCAGACGCGATCGTTCGCATTGTTCTGCCCGGCGCGCCACGCCAGTCGTCTCCCGGGCGCCGTGGCCGTCGCCCGGGAGGTCCACGGGCGGCGCCGTGGACCTACCTGCCGCACCTCGGACCTGCTTGCCGCATCGCGGCCGCGGCCCTCACCGCCAGACCCCGGCCGCGGCAGAGTCGGCCAGATAGGCCCGGGCGCCGTCCGTCGTCATGGCCTCGAGACGGCGACGCTCTGCGACGGTCGGCGCCGGCAGGGCCCCCACCGCCGCGAAGAAGGCGTTGCGCTCAGCACGCGACGGAAACTCGCCCGCCACCGCCGCATCGCTGTAGCCGGTGTCGGCCCAGCGCAGCAGGCGGGTGTGGCCCACCATGACCCGCGCGCCCTCGAGGAAGACGGCGTGGTGCGCCCGCATCGGCGCCGCCGTGAAGTCGTCCACAAAACGCTGACCGGGCTTGTTCAGCTCGGTGCCGACGTTGATCGGCAGGTCCAGCGCACGCGCCGCCGCGATGTAGCGGTCCAGCTCGGCGACCTTGCGCGAGCGCTCCGCCGGGTCCTTGAGATTCCAGTTGCGGTCCGGGATGATGTTCACCGCCTCGACGCCCTTGCTCACCAGGCACTCGAGCTGGCGCACCGGGTCGCTCTCGCCGGCGCTGGTGCCGTCGAGCCAGGCGCTCATGGGCACGGCCCGGCAGGCGCGGATCATGCCAATGACCTGGTCGAGGCGCGGGAAGGTATCCGCGTCGGGCTGGCGATACCCCGGCCCGCCCTTCTTCATGAGCTTGCTGCGCAGGACATCGGCGAAGCGCAGCGGATCCTGGATGGCCGTCTGGGTGGCGGCCGGGTCGAGGCCGAGTCGAGCGGCCCAGAAGGCCGCGGCCTGGTCCAGGTGCCCCTGGGAAGCCAGCAGGACCTTGTCCTGGTAGGCCTGGACGATGTGGCGCTCCGTGGCGTTGCCCAGCGGTGTCAGCGGCAGGACCTCGGCGTCGTAGTCGAGGGCGACATCGCCAAGGCACTGGTTGATACGCTGCACGATGGCGCGATTGCGGGCGTGGGAACGCTCGAGCATGTCGGCCAGCACCGCCGCGGCCGGCGAACCCGGCGCGGGCGGGCGCACGAAGCCCATCCCCATGAAGTAGAACACGCCCGGCTCGCCGGGGCTGTTGATCTCCTGATCGGCATACTCCTCGAAGAAGACGCGGCTCTCGAAGCCCACCGCGGCGCGCACGCCCAGCAGGTCGGAGGCCTCCAGGAGTTCTCCGAGGCCCTGCAGGACATCGAAGTCGCAGATCGCCATGCTGTAGAGGCCGCGGGCGGCCGCCTCCCAGGCCAGCCGCGACGGCGACCAGCCCTCTCCATTAAAGGAGAAGAAGGAGTGCAGGTGCATGTTCACCCAGTCGGTGGCCGGCGGCGTCGGCCGACCCGCCGCGACGAGCCGATCGAGGGCCAGACGACGTGTCGACGGGTCGAAACTGCTGAGATCTTCAAGCAATGCCTGCATGGACCCTGCCCCTGGTACCAGGACGACCCCCACGACTGCCGGTCAGCCCGGCACGACCGCGCCGGCCTGAGACGCCGGGGCGGCCGCACGAAACCGCGACACTGTAGGTCGGCCGGCGCGCTTTTCAACACCGGGCGCGGCCGCGGCAGGGCGGTTCAGGGATCGCCGCGGGCGACCGCCTGAACGTCCCGGTCCAGCCGGTCGGGAGGGTCCCGGTGTGGTGACTCAGCGCGCCGCCGGGCGAACTCTGGTGCGCCATGCCTGCAGACAGATCGGGGCCGGCTGTCCCCGTTGGCGGACAGCCGGCCCCGTGTGAGTGCCGACGTTGCAGCCGAGCTGTCGTCAGGCCGACTTGGCGGCCTTGGTGGCGGCGACCTCGGTCTCGACCACGGCGGCGACGCGGGCCTTCCCGACCACCTCGTCGCGGTGGGCGCGGTTCGGCTTGTGCCAGGCCTGGATGATGGCGCTGGCGACGAAGACCGTCGAATAGGTGCCGACGATCACGCCGATGGTCATGACCAGGGCGAAGTCGTTGATCGTGCCGCCGCCGAAGATCAGCAGAGTCACCACCGGCATGAGGGTGGTGAAGCTGGTCAGGAAGGTACGCGACAGGGTCTGGTTGATGCTGAGGTTGATGATTTCCTTGTAGGTCTTCTCGCGCTGCAGCGCCAGGCTCTCGCGCACACGGTCGAAGGTCACGATGGTATCGTTGATCGAGTAACCGATGATGGTCAGCAGGGCGGCGACGACAGTCAGGCTGATCTGACGGCCGCCGGTGAACCAGCCGAAGAGCAGGTAGAGCCCGCCGGCCACGAGGACGTCGTGGACGAGGGCGACCACGGCGGCGATGCCGTAGGCCAGCTCGAAACGGAAGCTGACATAGAGCACGATGCCGAGGAATGACAGCAGCGTCGCCAGGAAGGCGCGCATCTGGAACTGCGCCCCGACGAGGTTACCGACGCTGTTGGTCTGGACCTGTTTGAGCTTCGCCTCGGGGAATTTCTGCGTGAGCGCCTCCTCGATGGCACCGAGGTCGAGGCTGTCGGTGGCGTCGGTGGCCGTCCGGGGCAGGACGATCTCGAGCATGCGCAGGCCGGCCGCGCCGCTGAACTTGTAGCCGACGCGGGCCGCCGGGTGGCCCAGGCCGACCAGGGCATCACGCACCGCCGCGACCGGCGGCTCGGTGCCCAGGACCTCGTAGCCAACCTCGGTGCCGCCCGAGAAGTCGATGCTCAGGGCGCTGCGGCCGCGGCCGATGCCGGCAATCAGCGCCACAACGCAGAGAATCACGGAGATGGTGATGGCCGGCTTCGTCCAGGCCAGGATGTCGTAGTTGCAGTCGGTGAACCAGCGCAGCGCGTTCATGCGCAGGGTCTTCATCGTGCCGCGGCTGAGCATGGTGTCGAAGATGACGCGGGTCACGAAGATGGCCGTGAACATGCTGGCGACGATACCGATACCGAGGGTCACCGCGAAGCCGCGCACCGAGCCGGTGCCGGCGTTGTACAGGATGACGGCCGTCAGCAGGGTCGTGATGTTCGAGTCGAAGATGGTGACGAAGGCGCGGGCATAGCCGGACTCGATGGCATTGCCGATAGTCTTGCCGTTGCGCAGCTCCTCGCGGATGCGCTCGAAGATCAGCACGTTGGCGTCAACCGCCATACCGATGGTCAGGATCATACCGGCGATACCCGGCATGGTGATGGTGGCGCGCAGCAGGGTCATCGTACCGAGCGTCAAGGCCGTGTTCATGAGCAGCGCCACGACCGCGATGACGCCGGCCAGGCGGTAGTAGCCGATCATGAAGACCACGACCATGGCCAGGCCGGCCAGGCCAGCCCAGATGCCGCTGCGGACCGAGTCGGCACCCAGAGTCGGGTCGGTGCCGAACTCGCTGTCGATCTGGATGTTCACCGGGAGATTGCCGGACTCGATGACGCCGGCCAGGCGACGGGCTTCCTCGAAGCCGAAGTTGCCGGTGATCTCGGCCTGACCGCCGGTGATCGGCTCGTTGATGTTCGGCGCGCTGTAGACCTTGCCATCCATGACGATGGCGAGGCGCTCGTTGACGTTGTCCGTGGTGATGCGGGCGAACTGCCGGGCGCCGCGGCCCTTGAACTCCAGGCTGATGCTCCACCAGTTGCCGAACTGGCTCGGGACCGGCTGGGCGCGGCTGACCTCGCCGCCGTCGAGGGCCTCCGCGGTCTTCTTAATGAAGATGACGTCGGTGATGACCTCGCCGTCACGCTCGCTCTCCAGCTCGGCATAGCGGAAGCCCGGGCTGGGGCGGAAGCTGGACGGGTTGGCGCGGTACTCGGCGACCTTGGCGTCGTTGTTGGGGTCGACCAGGTAGAACTGCAGGTTCGCCTGCTGCTTGAGCACCTCGCGGATGTCCGACTTGGCGCCCTCGCTGAGGGTCGGCATGCGCACCGAGATGGTGTTGTTGCCGACCGGCTTGATCTCGGGCTCGACCAGGCCCATCATGTCGAGGCGGTTGCGCAGGATCTCGATGATCTGGTCGCGCACCTGGACGATGTCCTTCTCCTTCGCCTTGGCCTCGTCCTCGCTGAAGCTGATGACGAACTCGGTGCCGCCCTGCAGATCCAGGCCCAGGCGCAGCTTGCCGGCAGCCTTGTCGCGGACGAACTTGATGACGCGCTTGTTCGAGGCCGTCGGCAGGCCGGGCACGCTGATGACATCGCTGAGGCGGACGCGGGCGTGCGTCTCGTCACCGCGCGACGCCTGCTCGATGCTGCGGTACTGCGCCAGCTCGGGATTCTCCTGGCGCATCGCCTCGGCGCGGGCCAGCATGTCCTGGTACGCCTTCAGCGCCGCCGCGGCCGCGTCGGCCTCGGCCTTGACACGCAGATGCGACGACTCCTGCGCCTTGTAGGCATCAGAAGCGGTGTCCTTGATCGCCTCGAGGGCGGCCTGCGACGATGCCGCGGCGGCCTGCGTCGCTTCGGCCTTGGCCTCGAGCTTCGACACGCCGGCCTTCGCCAGACGTTCAAACGTGACCATGAAATCGCGGTCGCGCAGGGGGAACAGCGCCGCGACCCAACCTGCCAGGACCCCGATGGTGAGCACCCAGCGCCAGACCAGTGACCGTTTCATGAATTCGGCTTTCCCTCGAGTTCTTCGGATTGCCTCTGAGCCTGACCGCGCCGCACTGCCGCCGCGCTGCGGCCTCGCCGCAGCCAGGAGCACCGCCGGCCAGGACACCGCACCACGGCCGATAGAATCACTTCCTGGCCGCCTTGCCCGACTCCTCCGCAGCCTCGGCGAGGACCGTGCTCACCGCCGAACGCACCATCTTGATCTCGACGCCCGGCGCCACCCGCAGCATCAGCGTGGCCTCCTCGACCCCCGACACCTCGCCGTAGAAACCGCCGGTGGTCACGACGCGGTCGCCGACCTTCAGACGGCTGATCAGCTCGCGGTGCTCCTTCGCTTTGACCTGCTGCGGCCGCAACATCAGGAAGTACATGACGGCCAGAAGCAGCAGCATCGGGCCCATCGTGTAGAGAAAACCGCCCGGCTGCCCGGCCGGCGCCTGCGTGGCAGTCGCCAGAAGGGGCATGGTCAACACCGCAATGTCCATTCGAACAATCTCCTGGCCGCCGGTCCCCGATGGCACAAACCAGCCACCGTCCTGCTGGCGGCAGATACAGCCGCTCAATGTACATGCCGCCCCCAACCTTGCCAACCGCGACTCCTGACGCCGATCGGTTTTTCTCAGATTTGCAAAAGAGCGCCGGCAGGCCATGTTGTGCAGCCCCCCGGGACCGCGCGGACTGCGGCCCCGCCGCCGGTTCGCGGGGTGCGGCATGTCCCGAGGGCACAGAGGGAGCAGGCAAAGCGCTATGGCTGGCAAGGGCAAGATCCTGGTGGTGGATGACGAGCTGAGCATCGTCGAGGTGCTCCGCGGCATCCTGCGCCGACAGGGCTACCGGGTCAAGACCGCCGGCAGTGGCGAAGAGGCGCTCGAGCTGTTGCGCAACGAGCCCTTCGATCTGCTGATCTCGGACATCCGCATGGGCGCCCTCGACGGCCTGGCGCTCCTCGATGCGGCCCGCCGCGAGCAGTCCCACCTGGCGGTCATCATGATGACCGCCTATGCCGCCGTCGAGACCGCCGTCGAGGCCATGCGCAAGGGCGCCTTCGACTATGTCTGCAAGCCCTTCAAGGTTGACGAACTCCTGGTGACGGTCGAGCGCGCCATCTCGTACGAGTCGGCGATGGCCGAGAACGAGTCGTTGAAGGAGACCCTGGCCTGCCCGGCCGAGGTGCACTTCGGGACCCTGGTCGGCGACCACCCCGCCATGCAGGCGGTCTACCGCCTCATCCGCAAGATCGCCCAGACCGACAGCACGGTCCTGATCCTCGGCGAGAGCGGCACCGGCAAGGAGCTGGTGGCGCGGGCCATCCACGGCAGCAGCCGCCGCCAGAACCGGCCTTTCGTCGCCATCAACTGCGCCGCCATGCCCGACAGCCTCCTCGAGTCGGAGCTCTTCGGACACGTGCGCGGCGCCTTCACCGGCGCGACCCGCGACAAGGAGGGACTCTTCGCCACCGCCGACGGCGGCACCCTCTTCCTCGACGAGGTCGGCAGCATCCCCGTGGCTATGCAGCTCACCCTCCTGCGCGTCCTCCAGGAGCAGGAGATCCGGCCGGTCGGCGGGACGCGGACGGTGCCCGTCAATGTCCGTATCGTCGCCGCCACCAATGAGGACCTCGAGGACCTGATCCGACAGGGGCGCTTCCGCGAGGACCTCTTCTATCGCCTCAGCGTCATCCCCCTGGAACTGCCGACGCTGCGCGAGCGCCCCTCGGACGTACCGCTCCTGGCAAACCACTTCCTGGCACGCCGTCAGGCCGGCCGGGAGGCGCCCCTGAGCCTCTCCGACGAGGCCATGGCGGCCCTGCAGCGCTACGACTGGCCTGGCAATGTCCGCGAACTCGAGAATGCCATCGACCGCGCCGCGGCGCTCTGCGAGGGCGGTCTCATCACTCCGGAAGCCCTGCCCGCCAAGCTCCAGGCCCTGCCGGCCGCCGTCGGCGCGGCGCCGTCATCGGCCACGGCCGGCGGGGTGGCGGCGTCGGCCGACGCCGTGCCGCTCGGCGCCGGCACGACCCTGAAGGCCTTCCTGCGCGACAAGGAACGCGCCTACATCCGTCAGGTCCTCGACCAGCACCAGGGCGACAAGGAAGCCACGGCGCGGGCCCTGGGCATCAGTCTGGCCACGCTCTACCGCAAGTACGGCGACGACTACCCGGCCGCCGCCGGCAACCGCTGAGATCCGAGGAGCCGCCCCATGGACCGCGACCGCACAGACCGCCGCCGCCGAGACGCCGCCCGCCGCCTCGGCCGGTCCAGCCTGGGCGCCGTGCTGCTCCTCGCCGGCCTCATGGCCGCCGGCGGCTGCGCTCGCCTGCCGGCCTGGACCCGGGCCGGCCGCGCTCCGGGCCGCGCGCTGTCACTGCACCGCTTCGCCGACCCCGGCCTCATCCCGGGCCAGGCAACCCAGGTCGTCGGCAGCCCCGACGGCATGCAGCGCGTCTGCATCCAGCGCCTGCCCGTCATCGGCAACCGCGAGATACCCTCGGGCGAACTGGTCGACACCGGCCGGCCTGAGCGGCCGGCCGTGCGGCTGCACCTCGACCACCAGGGCGCCGTGCTCTGGATGCAGACCTGCGTGTCGACCCCCGGCGACAGCCTCGCCGTGCTCCTCGATGGCTTCTACTGGTACGCCCTGACCATACCGCGTGCCGTTGACACGCAGAGCATCCTCCTGGACGGCCCCATCGGCCGCAGCGAGGCCGAGGCCCTGGTCAAGGGCCTGCCGACACGCTACCGCGAACACCACCGCATGAAACGCCTGTTCTAGCCCTCGAGGACGCCCCGAAAGGACCACCCCTGCCCATGATGACCGCCGAGACTGCCACCTGGCGCGACAGCGCCGTCCTTGACGACCTCTTCATGAACCTCGCCGAAGGCCATCCCGGCGCCATCGCCGCCCTGCTGAACGTCCTGCGCACGGCCCCGCCCGAGCCGCTCGTTGCCTGGCCGGCCGAGACCGCCGCGGCCTGGCGCGCCGGCCTTGACCTGGCCCTGGAGAGCCTCGACCGCTCCCAGTTGCGCCCCTGCTGCGATCTCTTCCTGGCCCTCTGCGACATCGGCTATGACAGCCCGCTGTTCCGCGATCTGGTCTCGGGCATGGTGCGCCAGACCCGCCCCGACTACCTCGATCCGGCCGGCCTCCTCACCGCCCTCGGCCTGCGCGAACCGGCGGTCAGCACCACCGCCATCGCCAGCCGCTGGCGGCTCTTTGAGGTCCTCCGCCCGGGCGTCCTGTGCTACCACCCGCCGCACGGCCTCGGCACGGTCGAGGCGGTCGACTCGCTGGCCAACGACATCCGGGTGCGTCAGAACCGGCTCTACCAGATGTCCCTCAAGGTGGCCCTGACCCAGGCGACACTGGTGCGGCCGGCGTCCTGGCTCCTGGGCCTGATCAAGGGCGAGGCCGGCGCCCGACAGCGCCTGCGGCCCGACGACTTCTTTGCGCGTGCCGTCGAGGGCCTCGTGGCGCCGCAGGCCCCCGATGCCGAACTCCTGAAGGCCATCCTGGTGCCGGTCGCCCTCAGCGCCGAGCAGTTCGCCGCCCTGCGCAAGCCCGCCGCGCCGGCCACGGCCACGGCCACGGCCACGGCCGAGGCCGCCCCGGAGGCGCCGACCGAGACGACCGCCGGCACGCGCACCTGGGACCAGGCGCGCGGCATCACCGAGATGGCCGGCCTGATCGCGGCCACCGAGACCCTCCAGGATCAGGGCGCCGATACCGCCAACGTCGCCGCCATCCTGCGCACCGACGCCCGGCGCGGCACCCACGTCAACGACTGGGTCGCCACCCTGGCCCTTCTCCAGCAGGCCTTCGGTAGCGCGCCGTGGTTCACCGCCGTCCTCCAGGAACTCGGCCCCGAGGCCGTCTGCTGGAATGACCCGGCGATCTTCGTCGATCAGAGCGACCGCCTGCCCGGCCGCCTCGTCAGCCACTGGTTCGAGGCGACCGCCACGGCGCGCGGGCCGGCCTACCTGGCCCAGGCCTGTATGGGCCTGCCCCTGCGCCTCTGGACCCACGCCGAACGCATCGTCGGACAGCGCGCCGGGGCCGAGAACCCGACGCTGTTCCTCGACACCGCCGTCCATGAGATCACGCGCGGCACACCGAGCGCCGATACCCTCGTCTGGGCCTACCGCCAGGGCGGCGACACGGCCCGCCTCCTGGCCAACCCGCCCCTCCTGTTCAAGACCCTCCAGCGACCCGTGCGCGGGTCCTTCATCAAGTCCCGCAAGGATCTCCACAAGCTGGTCATGGACGACCAGGCCTTCCAACGCCTGGTCATGCGCGACGGCGATCCCGAGGGCGTCGTCAGCCTGGTGCGCTGCGTGCGCCACTCGCCACTGCTCGACGCCGGCGAGCGCCAGAGCCTCCTCGTCAAGATCGTCCGCGTCTTCCCCGAGGCCATCGCCCTGGTCGAGGACCGCCGCGCCCAGGTGACGCGCAAGCCGATCGGCAAGATCACCTCGATCCGGTCCTTCCAGCGCCATCGCCGCGAACTCGAGGATATCGTCAGCCGGCGCATCCCCGCCAACTCCCAGGCCATCGCCCATGCCCGCAGCTACGGCGACCTGCGCGAGAACGCCGAGTACAAGGCCGCCAAGGACGAACAGTCCCTCCTGCGCGCCCGCCGTGAGGAGCTCGAGAATGCCCTCCACGAGGTCCGCGCGACGGACTTCGCCGACGTCACCGCCCCGGAGTGCGTCGTCCCCGGCTGCGCCGTCACCCTGCGTTACCCCGATGGCCGCCAGGAGACCTGCCAGGTCCTCGGCCTCTGGGACAGCATCCCGGAACGCCGTATGGTCTCGTATGACA
>JAAYZO010000511.1 GCA_012514865.1 Lentisphaerota bacterium
CGACAGCGCCACAACGCGATCTTCCATGCGACTGGCCACACGCCACCGCCCGTACTCGCCTGACAGGTGTGCCCTGGCCTCCTGAACCACCTTGCGCGCACGGGTGATCCTGCTGTATAGTTGAGTAACGGTCCCGCGGCCAGGGCAGCGCGCCGGCTTTCGGGACGTGTGTCCGTGCCAGTCTGTGCGAGTCCGTGTCAGTCCGTGAAGGTCCGCGTGGTCTTCACCGGTGCGCCCCCCCCGGCGGAGGCCTCGCCCGAGCGTCGGTGCAACAACGAGAGGTGTCTTACGTCTGCCGCGACCACCTTGTCAACATGGGCCAGCCAGGGACAGCGCCGCCTCTGGCGGCTCGGCCTCCTGGCCTGCTGTGCAGGGAGTCTGACCATGAACGCTGCACCTGCCCGACCCGCCGCCGTCGCCGGTACCTTCTACAGCGAGAATCCGGCGGAGCTCCGCTCGGACGTCGAGGCCTACCTCGCCGCCGTGACCGCCACGCCGCCCGCCGGCGAGGTCCTGGCCATCCTCGTGCCACACGCCGGCTACCGCTACTCGGCGGCGGTCGCCGCCCACGGCTACAAGGCCCTCGAAGGCAGCTCCTTCGACACCGCTGTCATCATCGGCCACGACGCCCACGCTCGCGGCCTGGTGGCCATCCTGTCGGACGCCGAGGCCTTCGAGACGCCCCTGGGCCCGGTGGCGGTCGACCGCGACCTGGTGGCCGGCCTGGTCGAGGAGAACCAAAGTATCGTCGTCCACAACGAGGTCCACCGCCGCGACCACACCATCGAGGTGCAGTTGCCCTTCCTGCAGGTGGTCCTGCCGGACTGCCGGATCGTCCCGGTGCTCTTCGGCGAGCCCAACCCGGCGACCTGCCGCGCCTTCGCCGAGGCCATCCTCCGCCGCCGCGGCAGCCGCCGCCTGGTCGTCATCGCCAGCACCGACCTGACCCACTACCCCACCGGCGAGACCTCCGCCCGGGTCGACCACGACACGATGTACCGCGTCGCGGCCCAGGACCTGCCGGCGCTCTTCACCCACCTCAAGGACGCCGTGCGCCACGGCGCCGACGACAACATCCAGACCGCCATGTGCGCCAGCGGCGGCGTCGGCACCGCCCTCGAGGTCGCCCGTGCCGGCGGGCCGGTGGCGGTGAAGGTCCTGCACCAGGCCAACTCCGGGGCCGTCCCCGGCGGCGACACCCGCCGCGTCGTCGGCTACGCCGCGGCCGTCATCACCCGCGCCGATGCCGCCACGGCCGATGCCACGGTGGCGGAGGCGACGGCGGCGGCTCCGGCGCCGGCGGCGACCGCTGCCGAGCCCGAGCCGGCCGAGCCGGTTGAGCCGGCCTTCACCGTCGCCCCGGAGGTCCGGCGCGCCCTCCTCGCCCTGGCGCGCCGGCGCATCACCGCGGCGGTACGCCGCGAGTCCTGGGAGGCCCCGCCGCCCGCCGAGCTGGCCGAGGCCGTCGGACAGCCCGCGGCGGTCTTCGTCACCCTCCACCGACAGGGCCGACTGCGCGGCTGCATCGGCATGACCGAGGCACGCCTGCCGCTCTGGCAGGCAGTCCAGGACATGGCCTTCTCGGCAGCCTTCAAGGACTGGCGCTTCACCCCCCTGGGCCTCGAGGAACTGCACGAGATCTCGATCGAGATCTCGGTCCTCTCGCCCCTGACGGAGGTGCCCTCGGCCGACGCGGTGCGGCCACGCCACCACGGCGTCGTCATCCGCCGCGACGGCCGCAGCGGCCTGTTCCTGCCGCAGGTCTGGGAGCAGATCCCCGAGAAGGACGCCTTCCTGAGCGTCCTCTGCAAGGAGAAGGCCGGCCTGCCCGCCGACGCCTGGAAGGACCCGGCGACGACCCTCCTGGTCTTCACCGTGGTCGCCTTCAGCGAGCCCTGAACTGCGCACCGCACACCACCGGCCGCGCCCGCTACGGGCAGGTAGGTTCACCGCGCCGACGGTGAACGGGGGCCACGGGAGGCGCCGTGGACCTACCGATGCCCAGTAGGGTCACCGCGCCGACGGTGAATCAGGTCCGCGGGCGGCGCCGTGGTACGGCTTACCCGGCGGGAATATGCCAGTGTGAGGCGAGACCTCTCGATGCCTCTCGAGACCTTTCGAAGACCTCTCGGGACCCAGCGACATCGCGCCGGCCGCGGCGGCGCCCCGGCCCTCTCAGCGCTCCGCCAGCGTCGCCGCGGCCGCCGCGACGGCCCGCTGCAGGCGCTCCGTGAGGCGGTTTTCCACCGGGCTGAAGCCCACCTCGCCCGGCGGTGTCAGCATCAGGGTGTCCGCTGCAAGATTCACCCGTTCGGCCTGCCGCAGCGCCGGCCGGCCGATGAGGCTGAGCAGGATGACCGCGGCGGCGAAGATCGGTATCAGCGACCGCGCCACCGTGCCGCAGGCGAGGCCCGCGGCGGGCGGCGCCAGGAGCAGCCGCAACGCCGCCACCACGGCGGTGAGGACCAGGACCAGCGCGGCGCCGGCGACCACCGCCAGGCCCACGGCCGAGGGCCCAGACGCCCGCGCCGGTATCCACCACACGGCCGCCACCGCGGCGCTCGCCGCCAGGAGCGGCAGAAGCCCCCAGCGTGCCGCACTGACGCCGCCGTCGATCCCCAGATCGCGGCAGCGCCGGCGCGCCGAACGCACCGCCAGCCACGTCGGCACCACCAGGATGGCGGTGGCCAGGAGCAGGACCTCGGCAAGGACCTTGTGCAGGCCGGCGCGGGCCGAGTAGCACTGGCCGCTGATCGGCACCCAGAGCACCACCGCGGCAAACAGCCCCAGCGGCAGCAGGACGCCATACTCCAGGAACCGCGCCGTCATGCCGGCCTCGGGCAGGAGCAGGATCGGGATCGCCTCGCCGCCGCTCATCAGACGCCAGCGCAGGCTGATCACCAGGCAGGCCAGCATGGCCAGCAGCAGCAGCCCCGACAGCAGGCTCAGGCCGCCCTGCATCGCCACCGCGTACTCCAGGCGCCGGCTGGCCGCGTACGCCTCGGGTGCCGGCCACTCATTCAACGCCGGCATGAGGATGGATGTGAGAACGCCGCCATAGAGACGCAGCTCCTCCTCATGCGCCGCCTCGGAGGCCTTCAGGGCCGGGTCGTTCCGGCGCGCGCGCCAGGCCTTGGCCGGCCCGGCCAGGAGAGCGGCCTCGCGACGCGTCCGGGCGGCGTCATCGGCCAGGCCGAGGCGGTCGTACACCCGCGCCGAGTGCTCGGCGGCATCCGTGGCCAGGGCCTGCACCACCAGGCAGTCGATCAGCGTCCAGGTGTCCGCATTGAGGTGCACCGCCAGGGTCTTCCAGGCATCCAGGTAGGGCCGCGCCTCGGCGACGCGGCCCTCGCCGGCCAGGAGATCGCCATAGAGGGAGGCCACCCGCGTCAACTCGCGGAGCTTCGACAAATCTGGCAGCAGCACCGCCGCGCTGACCCCGATGCGGCGGACATGCTGCGACAGGCGCTCGGCTGGGCCCAGCGCCTCCAGCTTCAGCACCAGCATGTCCCGCCCATAGCGGCGGAAGGACGGCTTGGCCAGGCCGGCGAGGAGGTGACCCATGGCCTGGTCCACCTGGGCCCGATCGGCGACCTCCCAGGCGAGGCGGCGCGGGCCGGCTTTGCCATCCGGACCCTTCTCGCCGGACTCGGCCGTGACCGTGCAGGCGTCGGCCAGCAGCACCGCCGCCCGAAGGTAGTCGTAGCGGGCGTTGTCCGGATCGAGCGTGCGGGCCGTCTCCAGAGTCTCGAGGAAAGCCTGACGTTGCTCGGCGGTCGGGTTCCCGCCAGGCCCCGCCACCACGTCGTGCGTGACATACTCGCCATAGAAGACGCGGTTGCCGCGGTCGGACTCCCATAGCTCGCGGGGTGTCGACGTCAGCAGCGGATGCTCTGGCCAAAGCCGCGCCTTGCCACGGCCCAGGGCGGTCACCCAGGCAGGCCGGGACAGATTGCTGTTCCCAAGAGAACTGAAGGTGTCAAACGCCACTGCCCATTGCAGATCGACGCTGAGGATGGCCACCACCACCGCGACCGGCACGAGGGCAAAACGCAACCCCCGCCGCAGCCAGGCGCGCTGGTTCAGCCGGACCCGATTGCCGCGCTCCAGGCCGGCGGCCACCTCCGCCACCTCGCCCAGGGCCTTCACCGCCTCCGCCTGCGCCGCCGACGCCGCCAGGCCGCTGCGCTCCAACTCCGATGGCTTGTCCTCCAGATGGCCTGCCAGTTCGGCCTGGACATCCAGACGGAGCTCGGCGTCGTCCTTCAGCCCAGAGGTCACCGTGTTGAGGTAGTCCCGAATCGTCTCATCCTTGGCCGTGCCCTCCCAGGAGCGATCGCC
>JAAYZO010000512.1 GCA_012514865.1 Lentisphaerota bacterium
AAGGTCAGCAGCAGATTGCCGGCATTGTGTCCCTTGAGACGGGGATTTGCCTGGAATCGTGCCAGCAGGATCCGTCGTGCTGCCTGCGGGTCTTCGGCCAGGGCCGTGATGCACTTGAGGATATCGCCGGGCGGCAGGACCCCAAGCTCGTCGCGCAGGCGTCCGGTGCTGCCGCCGCTGTCCACCATGGACACGATCGACGTGATGCCGATATCCGGCAGCTCGCGCAGGCCGCTGAGGAGCACGAACTGGCCGCTGCCGCCGCCGATGCTGACTACGCGCTTCATGCCGGGCTTCCTCCGCGTCACTGCATGGCACTGCTGTCGGCTCTGAACTTCCGATTCAGAATCGGTAGGTCAGGAAGAGGCGGGCGTCGTTGGCGTTGCTGTCGCCGTTGCCCTCGCGGCCGTCGAACCAGGCGTAGGCCAGTTTGACGGCGACGCTGAAGGCGGGGGTGAGCTGCTGTCCGACGACGAGGTTGACCTCCTGGCCATCGTAGGCCCAGGTGTAGGTGTTGTCCATGTCGGTGTAAACGTAGTGCATCCAGACCGATGCGCGCGCGGTCGGCTTGTAGAGTGCCGAGAGGTAGCCCATGCGGGCGCCGGCGAGGTACCCGTAGGGCCTTCCGATCAGTCCGACCAGGGGCAGCAGGTCGGCCTGGAAGAGGTCCTGGAAGCTGTGGTTGTCGCCGTCGTCGTTGCGGCCGGGGACCCAGGCACAGCCCGGCATGATCTTCAGGCGCGGCGTTGCCTTGAAGGTGAGGTAGGTCTGCAGGTACTGGGCCTCGAGGTCGGCCGGGGCCGTGCCGCCGTTCGCGTCGTCGTCATGCCACTTGCCGGTGCTGCGCTGGTGGGCCCAGATGCCGGTCCAGGACAGCCGTGGGTGGAGGTCGACGGTGGGGCTGACGTAGAGCAGGTTCATGAGGTCTTCGGAGTACCAGTTGCCGAGGTTCAGGCGGAGGCGCTCGATGCCGGTGTAGACGACGTCGGCGACGTAGGTTCCCGAGGTCTCGTAGGGGCGGCCGGCCAGGTCGGCGACATCGGTGAACCGGTAGTTGAACCAGAAGTCGTTGGGCTGGTTCTTGTGGCGTGTGCTCCAGGCGCTGAACTTGCGGAACCACCCCAGGCTGAGGGTGAGGTCGGGGATATCCTCGCTGCGAAGCATGGCGCCCTCGAAGGCCTGTTCCTTCTGGCGCGGCGCCAGGCCGTTCATCATGAGGAAGTCGGGCTTGAGGCGGCCGGCGCGCAGGGTGGTCTTGGGCAGGCAGAACTCCTCGAAGCGGTAGGCGACGTAGGCGTGGTTGAGTATGTGGAAGCTGTTGTTGATGGGGACGTCGGGGTTGTGGGCGAAGAGCGCCTCGCTGTGGATGTACTGCCCGCCGAGGCTGAGCCCATGCCACTCCGGCGAGACGTAGTTGAGGGTCAGCGCCAGGGTCGAGGAGCTGCCGGAGGGCACCGCGCCGCCGAAGCGGTTGAAGTCGCGGGCGTGGGTGAGGCTCTGGAGCTGTCCGGTCCAGAGGCCGAGGTGGAGGTCATTGAGGGGCTTCAGGGGCTGGAACGCCGGGGTCGGATCGTCGGCCGCCACGGCCGCCAGGCCGACCGCGAACAGCGCGACGAAGGTCCATCGTGTGCAAAGCCTGTGCATGGTCCGCCTCCACTCTGCTCCGGTCGCGTGGCAGCGCGCCCGTCCACCGCGCGGTAGCCGCTGGCGGGTCACCCTCTCTCCAGAGGCGCCCGCCGCCGACCGCAAAAGCGGTTACTCTAGTGCCGGCGGTCGCACGTGACTACTCGAACTCGGGTGCTTCCGTAACCGGCCAGTCGAGTTCGGGCGGTGGTCCACGGCCCATCGTTTGCTGAGCCTTCCTCGTCAGAGCACCGGCTTCAGCCGGAAGTGTGCCGCGTGCCTTCAGGCGGCGGCATCCGGGGTCGCGCCGGGCTGAAGCCGCGGCGCACACTTCCGCGTGAACGCGGCACTCTGACCCGGAGGCGGCAGCCGCAGCCACGGCGGCCTTCCATACGAGCCGCCCCGACTCGACTGAGGCATTACGGCTTCAGAGGGAAGGCCAAGGCACTCGTATGAACGATCGCGTCATTGTGCCGTCGACGCCGTGGCGGCTCGTGGACGCGTTCGCGTCTGTGGACACTCGCGCTGGTATGTTCCTTCAGTTATCCATAGACTCCGGCTCCGCGAGAATGATCCATTCTCGTCGGAGCGGAGACGGAGGCTGTGGGTAACTGG
>JAAYZO010000513.1 GCA_012514865.1 Lentisphaerota bacterium
ACCCGCTCGAACTCGCGGCGGCTGCCTGGCGGCACATTGCCCAGGTAGAGGTTCATCCCATTGAACCATGCCTGACGGGAGACCAGCCGCGCCACCAGGCAACTGACAGGCCGCTGGCCCTGGTTGACGGCGATGACGCGTAGCCGTGCCACCTGGCCGGGCACGAGTGCCTCGGGGGCCTCCACGCGCAACGTCAGGCCCTGGCGGTCGCTCGACGCCGCCGGCTCGAAGTCAAGACCCAGGGCGACCAGGAGGTCGGTCTGCATCAGACGCAGACGCTCGTCCGGACGCTTGCTCTGCCAGCGCAGGGTGAGGTAGCGGCTCAGGCTCAGGACCTGGGTGCCGAGGTCGCGATGGCGGATCTCGATCTCGAGGGTGTGCCGTCCGAGGTCATCGAAGGGCCTGAGCAGGCTCTGCTCGCGGTCGTCGAAGCGTCCGTCGTCGTCGGTGCGGATCTCGGTGCCGCTGAGGGTGAAGCTCTCGTTGGCCAGGGGTCCCAGGTCGCGGTTGACCTCGCGGACACTGGTCTCGCCGCGGATTTCGTCGCCGGGCGAAACCCGGAAGGCGACGCTCTCGCGGCCGGTCTCGGGGTCGGTGGTGCGGACCTCCAGCACGACCTCGTAGATGCGGACCTCGTGATGGCGTTGGCGCTCCTGGCGCCGGAAGAGCAGGGCGGGCTGGCTCCCCGAGGTCGGCGCCAGGGTGCAGGAGAAGGTGACATCAACGTCGGTCTTGACTACCTCGCTGCGCAGGAACTGGCCGCGGCGGCGGGCGGTCTCGGCGCCGGCTTCGGCCTGAGCCCGGGCCGGTGCCGTGGCGGCGAGGATGACCGCGGTCAGGACGGCCGCCAGGGCGGCCGGCGCCACGGCGGCGGGCCGGCGGCGTGGGCACGGGTGCTGGTGCGGGGCGTGCCTGGTCATGGTGTGGGGGCCTTCAGGCGCTGCCAGCGCTGGGCGACGCCCGTCTGGCTGGGGGTGACCACGTAGAGCGTCAGGTCGGGGTAGCGTGCCCAGGGCACCTCGCCGAAGGCGCCGGGCTGGGGAGCCAGGTTCGCCTGCGGGTCCCAGGCCGTGACCAGACTGAGGGCGAAGCGCTTCAGGTCGCGGCGTTCGGCCGGATCGGGCGGCGTCCAGGCGTCGGCGCTCCAGAAGGCCAGGGGCTGAGCGGGGCTCAGCGCCGCGATGGCGCGCGCTTCCTCCACGCGCGGCAGGCGGCACTCGAAGCCCTCGCGGCCGGAGAGCCACTCGGAGAAGCGCCGCGCTTCGTACCAGGCGACGCCGGTCAGCGGCGCCTCGTCGGCGGTGCTGGCGGCGTGGCCGGCCCAGGCCTGGCGGTCCGGATGCTCGGGCAGTGCCGACAGGAAACGCCGGAAGAGGCCGACCGTCACTGGTGCCGTGCTGACGTAGAAGGCCCCGCTGCCCTGGCCGACGAGGCGCATGGTCAGGCCCTCGCGGGTGGTGAAGGTCGGCGGTGGCGGTATGGCCTGGACGAAGCGCGTCAGCTGCTGCCGCATCTGGACGAGCCGGCGGGCCTGGGCCTCCTGCTGTGCGAGCATCTGGCGGAGGTCGCGGTCGGCCTCACGCAGCAGCCGCAGCCCGTCGCTCGAGGCCGCGGCCTGGCGGCCGGCTTCGGCCTGGATGCGGTCCAGGATGGCCAGACGGCGGAGACGGCCCTCACCGAATCGCGCCGTGAGCTGCTCGAGGCCTTCGGAGAGCGCCAGGCTCCGGCGCAGGATCTCGTCGCCATCGGCGCCCTGGTGGACGGTCTGCGCCGCCGTCTGCAGATCGATGTAGGCGCGGTGCTCCTCGCGGCGGAGATCGCGTTCAGCACTGACGCGCTCGAGGATGTCGTTGAGGCCCTGGCGGCGTTCGTGTTCGTCCAGAGCTCGGAAGGTCACCGTCGGCGCGGCTGACGGGGCGGCCTGGGCCTGAGCGTCGGTGCCGACGAGGACCCAGCCGGCGGTCAGGATCAGGATCGCGTGCGCTGTGGCGATGGCCAGCCTGAGCATTCCGGTCACCCTATGATGAACTCCCTCCCGGACGACCCTGTCGTCCGGGAAGGGCGTGCGAGTTGGCCCGGCGGTGCGGCGCCCGGGCGTCAACGCCTTGCGCGGACCCGCGGAACGCCACAGAGGCGGTCGGGACCGGGCCAGGCCGGAATCAGGACCATACCACCCTGAGCGAACCCCTGCAAGCCCGCCGCGGCCCGCCGTCAGGCCAGCGCGGCGAAGAGCGCGCCCAGCCCGGCGGCGCCCAGCGGGGCGACGATCCAGGCCGCCAGCACCCGCGCCAGGCTGCGCAGGTTCAGGATGTGGACGCCCTTGGCCAGGCCGATGCCCAGCACCGCCCCGACCATGGCCTGCGTTGTGCTGACCGGGACCCCCAGCAGGGCATAGAGGTGGACCGTCAGCGCCGCGGCCAGGACGACCACCAGGGCGGCGAAGGCATCCAGGGGGGTGATGCCGCGGCCGACGGTCAGCATGACGCCACGGCTGAAGGTCAGCACGCCGATGGCCATGGCCAACCCGCCCAGAGCGACGGCCGTCGGCGGGGTCATTGAGCCGGTCCGGACCAGGAACGAGGCGACGTTGGCGACGTTGCTGGCGCCGAGGGCATGGGCGCTGTAGCAGCCGCAGACGATCAGGCCGCCGTGGAGGACCCGATCCAGGACGAACAGGCTGGGCCGCCGCCGCCGCAGCGGCCAGCGCAGCAGGTGGTACAGGACGGCCGCGAACAGCATGGCGCCGATGGGCGTGCCGACCCAGCAGGCGACGACCTTCGCCAGGGGCGCGAGGTTGACCTGGCCGGCCACGAGGCCGCTGCCGACGTAGGCTCCGACGACGGCCTGGCTGGCGCTGGCGGGGAGCCGCAGCAGGGTCAGGGCGCTCATGGTCAGGGCCGCGGCCAGGGCGGCGCGGCCGGCGGCGGCGCCGTCGGCCGTGGTCAGTGCCTGCAGGGTCTCCAGGCCGCCCTGGCCCTGGAGGATGGCACCGGTGACCACGAAGGCCGCCGCCAGGATGGCGGCGTGGCGCCAGGAGACCATACGGGAGCTGACGGCGGTGCCGAAGCAGTTGGCGGCGTCGTTGGCGCCGAGGCTCCACCCGAGGAACAGTCCTGCCAGCAGGCCGAGCATGGCGGTCTCCGGGGTGGCCTCAGGCTTCGCGTTTGAGCATGAAGACCGTGAGCAGGTTCGCCGCGTCTTCGGCCAGGTCGCCGATGGCGGCGGTCATCGATACCAGGTCGCGGCAGTGGAGCTTCTCGGCCAGCGTCAGGTCGCTGGCGAAGATGGCGCCGATGAGGCTCTGTTCGTCGTGGTCGATCTGGCTCTCGCCGGCCTTGACGGCGTCGCCGAGCACCCGGCAGCGCGGGTCGTTGGCCAGCGCCGCGTCGGCCTGGTCGAGGAGGGCCATGGCGGTCGTGTGGCAGTGCCGCGCAAGGTCGGCGTAGGCGGGCCGGAAGGCCGCCGGCAGGACGAGGCGCTGCAGGACGATCTGGCGCAGGACATCCTCGGCCTGGTTGACCACCAGGTCGAGGCACTCGAGGAGGGCCATGATGTCCTCGCGGGCTTCCGGCAGGAGCGACTTCTCGAAGAGGTCGCGCTCGATCTGCCGGCGGATGCGGTCGCACTCCGACTCGGCGGCGTGGGAGAGCCTCACCGCCTCGCCGAGGTCGGCGCTCACGCTACGGTCGACCGCGGCGGCCTGCCCCAGGCCGGCCGCGACAATCTCGAAGACGCGGCGGGCCTCGGCGACATAGAGCGACAGCTCGCGCTGGAGGTCGCGGTTGCGACGGTAGAGGAACATGAACATCGCCCCATCCTCCGTGTGCCGTGGCGGCGCGCCCGGGGGCGCCCTCAGGGCATGGCCAGCGACCAGGCGCCCTGACGCTGCCGCAGCGTGATGTCAGGGAGGGCCTTGTCGCCGTAGCGGACCTTCAGAACGGCGCCATTCGGGCCATCGACGACCTCGGCCTGGAAGCGCTCCGGGTCGATCGTCTCGCCGAGGGCCTGTCGGAAGGCGTCCTGGTAGCCCTGGAGGCTGGCCTGGCGCTCCTCGGCCTGGAGACGGCCCCAGGCGACCGGGTCCATGCCTGCGGCGAACTGCGCCATGTCGCCACGCTGGACGCCGCGCACCCAGGCCTTGAAGGCCTCGATCGCCTGCCGGGCCTGGTCCGACGCCGCCGGCGCCGGCGCGGCCGGCCGCGGTGCCGGGGAGGCCAGGACGTAGGTGGTGATCATGCTGTCGCCGATGGTGCCCAGGCTGATACCCCGCTGGAGTTCGAGAGTCGGCGGGAGGTCGCGCAGGCGGACCGCGGTGGCGAGGTCCTGGCCGGCCGCGAGGTGGAGGGTCTCGCTCAGGAGCATGGGCTCAGCGCTGCCGATGGTGAGGGTGAGGGTGGCGGTCGCGGCGGCCTTGTCGAGCCAGGCGACGCGCAGGCGCAGGGAGTCCTTCCCGGCGGCGCTGGTCGCCGCCGTCAGGGGCCGGCTGGCCGTGAGGGTGCGGCCGTTGCGTTGGCTGAGCGTGACGCGCAGTGTCGGCGTCGTGGCGTCGTCGATGGGGATACCGTCCAGGGTGACGAGCCACTCCAGGGCCTCGGGGCTGGCGACGGTCTGCTCGCGGCTCAGGCGGAGTGCGCTCTCCGGAGCGGCCGGCGACTCGGCGCCGACGCAGCAGAACAGGCCCAGCACGAGGGCCATGCAGACCAGGCGGTAACGCGGGCTCATCGGCAAGTCTCCCTGTCTGGCGCGGCCGCGACACGGCATCGCCGCCTGCGCTCCGGCGCCGTCGGGTCGTACCATGCCCGCCGGGCCGGGCGCTGTCAATCGCGCCGGGCGGCGGTCAGGCCGTCGGCGGGCCGTCGAGGTCGGCCAGCCAGGCCGCGGCACTCGCGTCGCTGGGCATGCGCCAGTCGCCGCGGGGTGAGAGCGCGATGGTCCCGACCTTCGGGCCGTCGGGCAGGCAGGAGCGCTTGAACTGCTGTGAGAAGAAGCGCCCGAGGAAGGTCCTGAGCCAGCGCCGGAGGGTATCTGGCGGGTAGGTGTCCCGGAAGGCCGCCTCGGCCAGGAAGAGGACCTTCCGGGGAGCGAAGCCGCAGCGTATGGCGTAATAGAGGAAGAAGTCGTGGAGTTCGTAGGGCCCGACGACCGCCTCGGTCTTCTGCGCGATGCGGCCGTCGTCGTCCGGCGGCAGGAGTTCCGGCGAGATCGGCGTGTCGAGGATGTCGTGCAGCACCGCCGCGGTGGCCGGGTCGGCCTTGTCTTCGGCGTAGTAGTCGATGAGGTAGCGCACAAGGGTCTTGGGCACGCCGGCGTTGACGCCGTACATGCTCATGTGGTCGCCGTTGTAGGTGCACCACCCCAGGGCCAGCTCCGAGAGGTCGCCGGTGCCGATGACCAGTCCGCCGAGGAGGTTGGCGCGGTTCATGAGGATCTGGGTGCGCTGGCGGGCCTGGACGTTCTCGTAGGTGACATCGGCGGTGGTGCCGTCGTGGCCGATATCGGCGAACTGCTGCCGGCAGCTCGCGGCGATCGGGATGGTGTCCAGGTTCAGGCCGAGGTGGGCGCAGAGCAACTCGGCGTTGTTGCGGGTGCGGTGCGTGGTGCCGAAGCCGGGCATGGTCACGGCCCGGATGCCATCCTTGGACAGGCCGAGGCGCGCGAAGGCCTCCAGGCAGACGAGGAGGGCCAGGGTCGAGTCCAGGCCGCCGGAGAGGCCGAGGTGGACACGCGTGGCGCCGACGTGGTGCAGGCGCGTCGCCAGGCCGGTGCTCTGGATGGCGAAGATCTCCTGGCAGCGGCGGTGCCGGGCGGCCGGGTCGGCGGGGATGAAAGGCCGTGGCGACACCGCCCGGCGCAGGTCGTGTCGGGCCGCGGCGCGCGGCGTGTCGAGGCGGATCTCGCGGTAGGACCCCGGCGCGCTGCCAGAGCCGCCGCGGCCGGCCTGGGCGAAGCTGGTGCAGGTCTGCCGCTCGTGCTGAACGAAGGCCATGTCCAGATCGGCGATGGTCAGGTGCGCCTGGCGGCGGAAGGGCTCCGAGCGGGCCAGGACGGCGCCGTTCTCGGCCAGGATGCAGTCGCCGCCGAAGACCGTGTCGGTCGTCGACTCGCCGACGCCGGCGGAGCAGTAGGCATAGCCGGCCAGGCAGCGCGCCGACTGCTGGCGGACCAGCTCCAGGCGGTAGTCGGCCTTGCCGGCGAGGTCGTTGCTGGCTGAGAGGTTGATCAGGAGGGTCGCGCCCGCCAGAGCCAGGAGCGAGCTCGGCGGCACCGGCGCCCAGAGGTCCTCGCAGATCTCGATGCCGAGGCAGAGGTCCGAGGGCGCCTCCGCTCGGAAGAGCAGGTCGATGCCGAAGGGTACCGCGCCGCCCGGAAGGTCGACCTGGTCACGCACCCCGTCGGTGCCAGGGACGAACCAGCGCGACTCGTAGAACTCGTGGCTGCTGGGCAGGTAGGTCTTCGGGACGACCCCGCGCACCCGGCCGCCCTGGATCAGCGCGGCGACATTGAACAGCCGGCCATCGACCGCCAGGGGCAGCCCCACGGCAAAGGCCGGCGCCAGGCCCGCCGTGGCCTCGGCGAAGTCCATGAGGGCCGCCCGGGCCGCGTCGAGAAGCAGGCGTTGTGCGAAGAGATCCGCGCAGGTGTAGCCGGTGATGGCCAGCTCCGGGTAGACGACCACGTCGCAGCCCTGGCGGGCGGCGTCGCGGGCCAGGCCGAGCATGGAGGCGAGGTTGTCACGCACAGCGCCGGCCCGGACCTCCGGGACGGCCGTGGCGACGCGAACATATCCGAAGCTGTGACTCATCCGCAGGCACTCCCGCCCGGCGCCGTGGCCGGCCGACCCGGCCCGTCAAGCGCCTGCCATACTGTACGGCGCCGAAACGACGCCGCCAAGACGGCGCAGGACGGGAGAGAGCGGACCGGGTGGACAGGGTGGACAGGGTGGACAGGGAGACGCCGGCAGGAGGCGCCGAGGAAAGCCCCGCCGGGTCTCGGCAGGTCTCGGCAGGTCTCGGCAGGTCGCGGCAGGCCGCGCCGATCACGGCCCAGTGCCTGCCTGGCACGCCTCGGCGGCGTCGGGGAAGAACCCGACCAGGGCCTCATCGGGAGGGCATGACAGCTCGAGCGGGCGGCCATGCCGGGGGTGCTCGAGGCGAAGGCGCACCGACTGCAGGAGCAGGCGGTGCAGCCCGAAGTGCTCGCGGAAGAGCCGGTTATGGCGTGAGTCGCCGTATTCGGTATCGCCGATGACCGGGTGTGCGAGGTGCTTGAGGTGCCGTCGGAGCTGGTGGTAGCGTCCGGTTTCCGGCTGCAGCTCCATGAGAGCGTAGCGGCTGGTGGTGTAGGGTCCGCAGGGCAGGGGCAGCTCGACGGTGGCGAGGCGTCTGAAGCGGCTTCGTGCCGGCAGGCGTCGCGTGCCGCCGGCCGTGGGCACCGGGTAGTCGATGGCGCCGGCGGCGTCGGGCCAGCCGCGCACCACGGCCAGGTAGGTCTTCGCGACGCGCTGGTCGCGGAACTGCTGGCAGAGCTGCCGGGCCGAGTCGGTGTCGAGGGCCACGAGCATGAGGCCGGAGGTCGGCCGGTCGAGGCGGTGGACGGTGAAGACGGGCTGACCGAGGAGGTCGCGCAGCCCGCTGAGCATGGTCGGCGCATCGCGCACCAGGGGCGACGGGTGGACCGCCAGGCCGCTGGGCTTGTACACCGCGGCCATCCAGGCATCGCGGTACAGGACGCGCAGGCCGTCGGGGGGCGAGGCGGGGTCTTTGCAGAGTGCCATCGCGGCGTTCACCTCTCCCGGCCGGGCGCCGCACGCGATGGTTCGTCCTTGTCCAGTCCGGCGCGCCACGCCGGCCGTCGCCCGGGCGCCGCGGGACGCCGCCCGGGAGGTCCACGGCCGGCGCCGTGGACCTCGCGCGCCCGTCGCCGTGGCCCCGGCGGATGCGCTCAGCGCTTGATGGTGATCGTGCAGTTCCCGCTGACGATGCTGGCTTCCTTGACGTGCGAGCGGGCATTGGCCATGATGCTGGCGGGGTTCAGGGCCGTGAACTGCGCGATGCCCTGCTGGCGCAGGCCGCCGGGCAGGGGGAGCTTGCCGATGCTGGCTTTGAGGACCTGCATCTGCACCGTTCCCGGGCTGGGCACCGTCGGGCGGACCGTCAGGGTGGTGACCATGGGCACCTGGCCGAAGACGAGGCTCTTGAGGCGCAGGCGGCAGGTACCGCTGTCCATGAACTCGACGCTGATCGCCTGGGGCTTCTTGTTGCCGCCGGCGCTGCTGGGCAGGTTCAGCGCGCGGTTGACGACCGCGGTCGCCTCGGCGGCGCTGAAGGGTATCTGCGCCGGCGTGCGGGGCTGGGGCGACTGCAGGGCCTGGTACTTGTTCTGGGCGACGCGCATGGCCTGCTCGTCGAGGCTCGGGCTCACGGGCATGGCCACCGGCCAGAAGAGCCCGCCGATGAGGCCGACCAGGGCCACCACCACCACCAGGATCACGATGCGCTGGACCATCTGGGCGATCCTGACGCTGGCCGGTACCGGCGGGGCGTCAAAGACGTCCGGGGAGAGGTCCTTCAGGTTGAGCTTCTCACCACACGTACGGCAGAAGATCGCGCCGATCATGTTGTCAGCGCCGCACTTTGGGCAGTTGATCATGGCTTCTTCGTCTCCGCGGTGGAACTCTTGGCGGTCGAGCTGCTGCTGGTGCTGCTGCTCGAGCTGCCGGTGTCGCTGCTGGCGCGGCGCTCCGCCTGTTTGTAGGAGTCGCTGCGGTAGTCGGTGATGTAGAAGCCGCTGCCCTTGAAGATGAAGCCGGCGCCGGCGCCGATGAGGCGTTTGAGCGGCCCGTGGCAGTCGCTGCACTCGGTGAGCGGCGCGTCGGTCATCCTCTGGAAGACGTCAAACTGGCGCTGACACTTCTGGCACTTGTATTCGTAGGTTGGCATGGTGCTCGGACCTGTCCGCGCTCCTCGGCCTGAAGCTGCCGCGGCCGCGGTCTCCTGTCGTTGCGCTGCGGTTCCCTGGGCGAGGGCCTCCCGTGGGGACTGGCGTCTGCCATCGGGTCGCCGGTCTGGGGCCGGGCAGGCCCGCCGCGATGCGGCGGCATACCGTCACCCCGGAGCGTCCTGGCACGGGCCGCCTGGCGCGACCCGGCCGGGTCCTCGAGGACTCCGTCGTGGGGCCAAAGGCGGTACTATAGCAAGGCATCGTGGCGTATCAAGGTTGCCCATGATCCCGCCAGGGCCGTTTGAAAGTCCGGTTCTGGCACCCCTCCAGGGTGCGTGGTGCGTGGGTTCGCGGTTCCGGGGTTCGTGCTACGCGCGACCCCCGGCTACGATCTGGCACCCCTTCAGGGTGACCAGGTGAGCGCTGACGCGATCTTCGATCAGCCCTGTGATCCCGCCAGGGCTGTTTGAAAGTCCGGTTCTGGCACCCCTCCAGGGTGCATGGCGTACAATCCGCGTTTCCGGGGGTCGGGCTGCGCGCGACCCCCGGCTACGATCTGGCACCCCTCCAGGGTGACCGAGTGAGGGCCGCCGCGACCTTCACACCGCCCTGTGGTCCCGCCCGGGCCGTTCGCAGGTGCGGTCCCGGCACCCCGGCAAGGGTGACAGGCCCTCATCGCCGCCGCCCGCCCGGGCGCGTCGTGACGCCGTCAGTCGCCGCAGTTGCAGAGCGGCGCCGCGGCGATATTCAGGTCGCGGGCGGCGCGGGTTTCGTCGAGGCGGCCGACCGGCGTGGTCACCGGTGCGGCGTGGAGGCTCTCGGGAGCGCGGGCGGCCTCGGCGGCGATCTCGCGCATGGCGGCGATGAAGGCGTCGAGGGTCTCCTTGCTCTCGGTCTCGGTCGGCTCGACCATCATGGCCTCGTGGACGGTCAGCGGGAAGTACACCGTCGGCGGATGGAAGCCGCGATCGATGAGGCCCTTGGCGATGTCGAGGGCGCGGATGCCGTGTTCGGCGAGCAGGGTCTCGGCGGTGAGGACGCACTCGTGCATGCAGGGGCGGTCCACGGCCGGGGCGTAGAGGTCGCGCAGCCTGGCCATGACGTAGTTGGCGCTCAGGACGGCGTGTTCGGCGACCCGCGGCAGGCCCTCGCGGCCGAGCATGAGCAGGTAGACATAGGCGCGCAGGACGACGCCGAAGTTGCCGTAGAAGGGTGCGACATAGCCGATCGACTTGGGCCGGTCGTACTCGAGGGCGTAGGTGCCGTCGTCGCGTTTGATGACCACCGACACCGGCAGGAAGTCGAGGAGTCTCTCGGCGACGCCGACCGGCCCGGCGCCGGGTCCGCCGCCGCCGTGCGGGGTGGCGAAGCTCTTGTGGAGGTTCAGGTGGACGATATCGAAGCCCATGTCGCCCGGGCGGGCCTTGCCGAGGATGGCGTTGAGGTTGGCGCCGTCGTAGTAGACGAGGCCGCCGACGCGGTGGACCTCGGCGCAGATGCGCTCGACGTCGCGCTCGAAGAGCCCGAGGGTGTTGGGGCAGGTCATCATCAGGCCGGCGACGTCGTCGTCGAGCATGGCGCGGAGCTTGTCGAGGTCGATGCAGCCCTGGTCGTTGCTTGGCACGGTCCGGACCTGGAAGCCGGCGATGGCGGCGGTGGCCGGGTTGGTGCCGTGGGCGCTGTCGGGGATGAGGATGGTGGTCTTGCGGTGACCGCGGTCGCGGTGGTAGGCGGCCATGATCATGATGCCGGTCAGTTCGCCGTGGGCGCCGGCCATGGGCTGCATGGTGAAGCCGGCCATGCCGGTGACCTCGCGCAGCATGAGGTCCATGTCATGCAGGACCTGCAGGGCCCCCTGGGTCAGGCTGCCGCCGAGGCGGAGCTGCGGGAGGAGGGGATGGAGGTGTGCGAAGCCCGGGTAGGCGGCGATGCGTTCGGCCACCTTCGGGTTGTACTTCATGGTGCAGGAGCCGAGCGGGTAGAGGTTGGTGTCGACGCCGTAGTTGAGGCGCGACAGGCCGGTGAAGTGCCGGACCACGTCCAGCTCGCTCAGTTCCGGGACCTCCGGCGGGGTCGGGCGCAGGAGTGCCGGGTCGAGGTTGATCGAGGTCGGCACGTCGCTGCGGGCGACGCGCACGCCATGCCGGCCGGGGACGCTCTTCTCGAAAATCAGTTGCATAGGACCGCCTCCAGGGCCTCGGCGAGCATGCCGATGTCCTGCTTGGTGCGTTTCTCGGTGACGGCGACCAGCATGCAGTTATCCATGCCCTGGTAGTACCGGCTCAGCGGGAAGCCGGCGGCCAGGCCGCGGCTGATGAGTTTGCCGATGACGTCGCTGGCGCCGCAGGGCAGCTCGAGGACGAACTCATTGAAGAACCACTTGGCGGGGAAATGCGGCCGGACGCCGGGGATGGCCGTCAGGCGCTGGTAGGCGTAGCTGGCCTTATCGGCGCAGAGCTGGGCGGTCTGGCGCAGGCCCTCGCGGCCGAGCAGTGCCAGGTAGATGGTGGCTGTGAGGGCGCAGAGTGCCTCGTTCGAGCAGATGTTCGAGGTGGCCCGTTCGCGCTTGATGTGCTGTTCGCGGGCCTGCAGGGTCAGCACGAAACCGCGCCGGCCCTGGGCGTCGACGGTCTCGCCGACGATGCGGCCGGGCATCTTGCGGACGTGCTCGCGGCGTGCCGCGATGAAGCCGAGGTAGGGCCCGCCGAAGGACATGGGCATGCCGAGCGACTGGCCCTCGCCGGTGGCGATGTCGGCGCCCATGGCGCCCGGGGTCTTGAGGATGCCCAGCGAGATCGGGTAGCACGAGACAATCAGCAGGGCGCCGCGTGCGTGGGCGGCCTCCGCCAGGGCGGTGAAGTCCTCGATGCAGCCGAAGAAGTTCGGGTTCTGCACGATGACGGCGGCGGTCTGGTCGTCGAGGCTGCGGCCGATCTCGGCACGGTTGGCATGGCCGCCGGTGTTCGGGGTGGTGACCAGCTCGATGTGCAGGTTGCGGGTGTAGGACTCGAGCATGACCCGGTAGATCGGGTTCACCGAGTCGTCGACGATGACCTTCGACCGGCCGGTGATGCGCATGGCCATCTTCATCGCCTCGTAGATGGCGGTGCCGCCGTCGTAGAGCGAGGCGTTGGAGACCTCCAGGTCGGTCAGGCGACAGATCATCGACTGGTACTCGTAGATGGCCTGCAGGGTGCCCTGGGAGATCTCCGGCTGGTAGGGCGTGTAGGCGGTGTAGAACTCGCCGCGCGAGACCAGCGCCGGCACCGCCGCGGGGATGAAGTGGTCGTAGAAGCCGCCGCCGAGGAAGAGGGTGAGGTCGATCGAGTTGCGGCCGGCCAGCTCGGCGAGGCGGTCGCGGACCTCCTGCTCGCCGAGGCCCTGGGGCAGGTCGAGCGTGCCGCAGCGGCAGGATGGCGGGATGTCGGCGAAGAGGTCGTCGAGGCTCAGGCCGATGTCGTGGAGCATGGCCTGGCGCTGGTCATCGGTGATGGATACGAAGGGCATGCGGGTCACCCCCTAGGCTGCGGTTGCGGTGCGGCCGGCCGGGCGCGGCCCGTGTGCTCGGGTCGGGCGGGGCTGCGCCTGGCCGGCGGGTCGGCTTCCGGCGGCTACAGGGTCTTGAGGTAGTCGTCGTACTGTTCCTGGGTCATGAGGGCATCGAGCTGGGCCGGCTTCTCGGCCTTGATCTGGATCATCCAGCCGGCGCCGACGGCGTCCTTCTTGAGGGTGTCGAGGTCGTCGGCGAGGTCGCTGTTGACGGCAGTGATGACGCCATCGACGGGTGCGAAGAGTTCGGAAGCGGCCTTGACCGACTCGATCTCGCCGAAGGCCTCGCCGGCGCGGGTGGCGGTGCCGACCTTGGGCAGGTCGAGGTAGACGATGTCGCCGAGCTGCTCGACGGCATAGGCGGTGATGCCGACGGTGACGATGTTGCCTTCGAGGCGGGCCCACTCATGGGATGTGGCAATCTTGAGCATCTCTGCACCTCTCCTCTACGGTCGGTTCTGCGGCGTCAGCACCGGCACGGCATAGGGGCCGGTGCGGTTGTCCAGGAAGCGGGGGACGATGCGGGCCGCCAGGTCGCGGTCGCGCACGCGCACGGTCACGGCCTGGCCGCTGCGGCAGGCGCTGTCGACCAGGGCCAGCGCGATGGCACGGCGCTCCGTGGCCGGGCCCGGCCGGCCGTCCTCAAAACACCAGTACGGCACCATCGTGCCGCTGCTGACCCAGCCGACGCGGCGGCCGTCGAGCGCGACCTCGGCGCCGGCGCGGGCGATGCCCTTATCCTCGATAGCCAGGGCGACGACGCGCCAGGGCAGCGCCGCCGGGTCGGCGGTGGTGCCGGCCTTGAGGGCGGCCAGGGCCGCCGCCTGGGCGGCGAGGGCCTGGCGGCCGGGGAAGTCGCGGCCTGGGGTGAGGTCGACGCCGAAGCGTGCCGCGCCGATGGCGAAGATCGGGATCGGCCGGCCGTCGGGAGCGGTGCCGAGTTCGTGGCCGAAGAGCGGCAGGGCCGCCTCGAGACGAAGGGTGTCGCGGGCCCCCAGGCCGACCGGGGCGGCCCCGGCGCCGACCAGGGCATTCCAGAGGGCCTCGGCACGGTCCGCCGGCAGCATCACCTCGAAGGCGACCGGCTCGCCGGTGTAGCCGGTGCGGCTGAGGCGCGCCGTGGCGCCCTGGAAGGCGGCCACCGCGCAGGCGTTGCGGCGCGCCGCGGGCAGTGCCCCCTCCAGCAGCGGCGCCAGGAGATCGGCGGCGGCGGGGCCCTGCAGGGCGAGCATGGCGGTCTCGGCCGTCAGGTCGCGCAGGCGAACGTCGCCAAAGGCGCCGGCGGCCGCGGTCAGGTGCGACCAGTCGCGCTCGCGGTTGGCGGCGTTGACCACGAGGAGGTAGCCGGCGGCGTCGAAGCGGCACAGCCAGGCGTCGTCGAGGGCACCCCCGGCGGCGTCGGGCAGGAGGGTATAGTGGCTGTCGCCCACGCTCAGGCGGGCGGCGTCGTTGCTCAGAACCGCCCGCAGGAAGGCCGTCGCATCGGCCCCGTCGATCGCGATGCGGCCCATGTGCGAGACATCGAAGAGCCCGGCCCGGCGACGCGTGGCGAGGTGCTCGGCCAGGAT
>JAAYZO010000514.1 GCA_012514865.1 Lentisphaerota bacterium
TCCTCGCGGTGCCCTGTCCGGCCGGGCCGGCGCCCGGGCCGACCCTGGCCGAACGCCTCGAGCGCTCGGCGCGCTGGATACGCGACGCCATCGGCCTGGGCCCGCATGGCCTGGTGAGGCTCCTCGCCGGCGATGCCCTCGGCGCCCTCGACGAGGCCGGCCGCGCTGGTGCGGGCGAGTCGGTCCTGACCACGGCCCAGGTCGTGGCGGCCCTGCGCGGGCTCAGCGATGCCCTGCGGTCGACACCATGGCGGGACCTCGCCGAGCGCCTCGATGCCCTGCAGCGGCGGCTCGCCCCGGCCCTCGAGGAGGCCTTCCGGGATGGCGCCTTCCTGCGCGGCTACAACGACGCCGGCGAGGCCTTCGGCGATGCCGCGAATGGACCCGTGTTCACCGATGTGCAGGCCTGGGTCGTGCTGGCGCGCGGGGGGACCCTCAGTCAGCGCCGCGCCGCTCTGGACCGGGTGCTGTCGGCCTGCGGCGACGGGCCGCTCACGACCCTCTCGCGGCCCTTCCCGGCCAGTTGGCCTCGGGGGCTCTGCCAGGCGGCGATCCTCCCCGGTGATGGCGCCAATGCCGGCATCGGCCTCATGGAGGCCGCCTGGTTCCTCCAGGCCATGGCCCTCGAGGGTCGCCACGCCGAGGCCCTGGCGCGGTTCCAGTGCCTCGCCCTGCGCCCGCGCGCTGCCGCGGCCGGCCGGCCCGGCTTCCCCGGCATCTGCCGGGCGGGGCGCTGCCAGGGCCCCGCGGCGCGGTCGCGCGCCTGGTGGCCAGCCGAGGAGCCCGGCGTAGATGACCCGCCCGAGGCCGTGCCCATAGCCTGGGAAGAGGCGGTCCTGCAGTCTCTCCTGGCGCCGCCGCCGCGGCCCTGAGGCGGCGCGGCGGCGCGGCGGCGGCGTGTTATGGCACTGCCGGCGCCTCTCAGGCCCGCAGGCGCAGGATGGCGGCGACGGCCGCCGGGTCGAGGTTGCCATGCTCGCCGAGGACCGTGCCGCGCTGACGGAAGCGCGTCTCGATGCGCCGCGCCGCCTCGTCGGCGTCGACGCCGTAGTCACGCAGGCGTGTCGGCATGCCCAGCGACTGCCAGAAGGCCTCGGTCGCCTCGATGGCCGCCTCGGCGCTGTCGACGCCCCAGACGCGCTGTCCGAACTGCGCCAGCTTGGCGCGCTTGCGCTCGATCTGGTGTCGCCAGACGCCCGGCATGACTACGGCCAGCGACTCGGCGTGGTCGAGGCCGTAGAAGGCCGTGAGTTCATGGCCGATCATGTGGGTCGACCAATCCTGCGGTACGCCACAGCCGATGAGGGTGTTCAGCGCCAGCGTCGCGGCCCACATGAAGCCGGCGCGGGCGTCGTAGTCACGCAGGTCAGACAGCGTCCGCGGGCCAACCTCGATCAGGGTCTGCACCAGGCCCTCCGAGAAGCGGTCCTGCACCGGCGCCGCGGCAGGGTAGGTCAGGTACTGCTCCATGACGTGCGCGAAGGTGTCGACAAGGCCGTTGCGGACCTGCTTCGCCGGCAGCGAGAAGGTCGTCTCCGGATCGAGAATGGAGAACACCGGGAAGACCAGCGGCGAAGCAAAGGCGAGCTTCTCCTGGGTCTCACGCCGCGAGATCACCGAGTTGCCGTTGGACTCGGAGCCGGTGGCCGGCAGCGTCAGGACCGTGCCGATGGGCAGCGCCCGCTGCACCACGGCGCCGCCGCTGGTGAGGATGGCCCACGGCTCGATGCCCTCCAGGCAGGCCGCCGCCGCGATGTACTTCGAGGCGTCCAGGACCGAGCCGCCACCCACCGCCAGGATGAAGCCGACGCCGTGTTCGCGGACCTTCTCCAGTGCCTTCATACAGGTCTCATGCAGCGGATTCACCTCGACGCCGCCGAACTCGACGACGCGCGAATGGCCCGCCAGGGCCGCCTTCACCTGGTCATAGACGCCGTGACGACGAATCGAGCCGCCGCCATACAGCAGGAGGACCGGGACATCCTTCGGAACACGCTCGGCGAGCGTCGCGATGGTGCCCTTGCCAAAGACGATGGCGGTCGGGTTGTGATAGACGAAGTTCTGCATGGGGCTCACTCCTGGGTTCCTGGAAACACGAATGCCGCATTGGACACTGCCGACGTGGCGTGGTTCGCGCGACGCCCGGGCGCCATTCTCCGGCGCCCGCCGACTCGTGCGAAACATCGCGGGGTGGTGCTGTCGACGCCGTGGCGGCTCGTGGACGCACTCGCGTCTGTGGACACTCGCTCTCCATCACAGATGGCGAGCGATCTTCCGCCCTGCCGTGCACGGCGTGCCCCTGGCGCCGCGGTGTCGGGGTGTAGCGGCGGCTGTCCCCGGCCGCTCTGCGGGGAGCGCCCGCCGCGGAAGAGGGACTCAAGGGACATCAGGGACTCCAGGGACGCCAGGTGGCGGGCGCCGCTGCCCGGCGCCGGCAGGGCGGAAGTGGGCGCCACGAGCCGAGTGGCGCTCTCCCGGGAACGCCGAACTCCCGTTCGGCTCCCCTCCGGGCGCCGCGGACCACCTCGCCCGGCGCCGGCAGGGCGGAAGTGGGCGCCACGAGCCGAGTGGCGCTCTTCCCGGGAACGCCGAACTCCCGTTCGGCTCCCCTCCGGGCGCCGCTGCCCGGCGCCCGGGAGGTCCACGGACGGCGCCGCGGACCTACTCGCCCGGCGCCGGCAGGGGCAGGGCCAGAGCCCGGCCGAAGCCGAGCGGATGCTGCACCGGCAGGCACTCGGCGAAGGGCCGCGGCGGCCTGGCAAGACGCACGGCCTCACGCGACGGCGCCTCGTAGCCCGCCAGCCAGGCCGCCTTCACCACGCCCTTCGACGGGACGCCCTGCAGCGTCAGGTGCAGGCCGCAGATGCCGCCGTCGGGCACCGGGATGGTGACATAGGTGTCCTCGGGGTCGCAGGTGACGTCGCGGTTACGAGCCTCGCCGTGGCCGGTCAGGCCGCGCGGGATGACGGTGACGGGGAGGGCATAGCCGCCCGGGCCTCCGCCGGGGTAGCGCGAGACGAAGGCCTGCAGCCCGACCGCGGCCGAGTGCGGGCCATGCAGACAGAGCTGGAGCTGCAGGCCGCGCGTGCGGCTCGGGCTGCGCAGCGTCCACGCGTACACCATCGCGTCGTCGCGCTGCTCGGCCCGGGCGGCCGTGCAGGCCAGCGCCGGGAGCTGCTGCAGCGGGTCGAGCAGGGGCCGCAGGCGCGCCGAGCGCGTCAGCGTCGACGGGAAACGGCAGACGGCGCTGCCATCAGCGCCGGGCTCGATCTGGCAGGGCGCATCCGACGGCGCCCGGAGCGCCCGGCGGCTCAGGATGATGGCCTTGACCTCGTGGCCCAGGAAGACCACCTCGCCGGCGGCGTCGAGGGCGTCGTGGTGCGGGTAATACTGCAGGACGCTCTGCACCGGGTGGCCCGCCAGCGCGGCCGGGTCGAGACGGAGGGTCTGCGGCACGGGCAGGGGGTTACGCAGCACGCACCAGCTCTGCCGCGGTCCGGGCTGGAGGAAGCCGTAGATCTCGCCGCGGCCGGGATGGCCGAGGACCATGCGGCCGCGCGCCACGTAGAGGTGTCGGGCGTTCATCCGGCAGAAGGCCATCACCCGCGCCAGGCTCTCGGCCTGCCAGGGCTCCAGCGACTCGGGCATCAGCGTGAAGGGCAGGTAGGTGGCGCCGCGCAGGAAGGCCAGCCAGATCGCGTTCGTCCACGATGACGGGTCGGCGCCGAAGGGATTGCGCAGGGCATCCGGGAACTCGTGGTTGTCGAAGCAATCCAGCGGCAGGGGCGTCGCATCGCGGCGGAGGTGGTTGTAGTACATCAGGTCGCGATGCGTGCTGGCCGCGTCGCGCTGGGTGGCGCTCGGCAGAGCGGCGTACTCGCAGTCGCCCGAGTCCGACAGCCAGACGTGGTGGGCCTCCTGCAGCCACCACGGCGACGGCCACCAGCCATTGCGGGTGACGATCCGCGGGTTGGCCTCCCGCAACGTCCGCGCGATGCGGAAGAAGGCATTCAGGGTCGCCTCACGGACGTGGTCGGTCGTCGGCCAGCGCTCGGCAAAGGCCGGCGCCGTGGCGCAGTCGTTGTCCCAGTCGATCTTCAGATGCGCCACTGCAAGCGCGCCGACCAACTCGCGGAAACGGGCCTCCAGCGCCGCGACGAAGCCCTCGTCGAGCATCACCGCGAAGCCATCGCCGTTGTAGGTGCCGCTGTTGCCGCCGCCGACCGCGAAGCCGTGCTCGCGCAGGAACTCCGGCGCGATGCCCATGTGGCCGTTGTGGCTGACCCACAGGCTGAGGTCGCTGCCCATGGCGACCGCCAGGCGCCGCAGACGCGCCAGGCCGGCATCACCACCGACCGCCGCCTTCGCCTGAAACACGCTGCGGCGGTCCTGCCAGCCGGCGTCCAGAGTGAAGAGATCCGGAACCAGCCCGAGACCACGGAAGGCCTCGAAAAAGCGACGGTAGGCGTCGTACGAGACGGCATACTCGCCCTGGCCCACGTAGGGGTCCGACCAGAAGGTCCCGAAGGCGACCATCGGCCGTTCCAGCCGTGGCAGGCGGATGGTATCGAGGTAGTCGGCGAAGCTCTCGCGGGCGTCCGCGGACCACCCCAGCACCGCCGGCACGCACTCCATGCCGCGGCCGGCCCAGACGGGGTGATGCCGCAGCCAGCACGCATCGCCATCCACCCCGGCGGTGACATGGTTGAAGGCCGCCGGGTGCTCCAGGCCGAGGAACCAGGTCCGTCCGATGAGCGGATAGCCGCATCCCGGCAGGACCGTGCCGCCCTCCTCCTCGGTGCGCCGCGGCCGCGCCGGGGTGCTCGCCAGATAGCCGCAGGGCCGCAGGCCGTCGCTCGGCAGGGCCTGCCGGTCGACCTCGACCCAGTCCGGCGTGGGCCGGTCGCGGTCGCTGCTCAGGCGCAGGGTCTTGCGCAGCCACGGCCCCGAGCCCAGGCTCAGGCCGACCTCGAAGACGATGCCATCCGCCTCGAAGCGCTGCACCAGTCCACCGCGGCATCGCCGGGGCGGCTCGAGCGCGCCCTGCGGCCGCACCACGCGGCCGCCGCAGGAGAGGCCCACCGCCGGCCAGGCGAGGATCGCCGTCGCGCCGGTGTCACGGCGGCGCACGAGGAGGCGGTCGGCGTCGAGTTCAAGGTTCAGGTAGCGGTTCTGAAGCTGCATGACATCCATCCCTCGGGAGATCGACGGCAGAGCCGTCAATCCCCCGTACCTCGGATCCTCCGTCACGGGCCGGCAGCGGCCGGTGAGGGACGATCCGTCAGAGTTCCGCCCAGGCGGGCCGGCGCTCGAAGACGGCGCGGATGCGCGCCATGTCGAACTTGGCACTGCGGTCGTAGACGTAGATGCCGTTCTGCTCCTGCTCGACGTCGGTGAGCTGGGTGTAGCAGTAGCCGCAGATGTGGTCATAGCGCAGCAGCGCGTCGGTCAGGCGGCTCAGGCGGTCGTGGAACTCCTCGAGGCTGCCGGGCGTCTGACCGTACCCCCAGCTCTGGGCCGTGCGCTCCGGCTCGGCCGGGTTCCACTTGATGCCGCCGTACTCGTCGACCAGGTAGGGCTGCCCGCCGTAGGCCGGCTCAAGGTCGGGGAATTTGCGCCAGACGCCCTTCTCACCGGGGGCCATGGCCTGCGCCAGGGCCTCGGGGTTCTGCTCGTAGTTGTGGACGGTCCAGAGGTCGGTGATGGCATGCAGGTAGCCGCTGCTGTCGTTGACCGGCCGGGTCGGGTCGATGGCCTTGCAGAGACGGTAGGCGTCGATCTGGGTGCGGCTGTGCTGGACACGGTTGGTGAAGTCGCGGGTCTCGTTGAACGGCGTCCAGGCGATCAGCGACGGGTGATTGCGGTCGCGCCGCACAATCTCGGCCCACTCGCTCAGGAAGTTCCGCGCGTAGGGCACGCTGTCCGGGGTGCCGCCCCAACTGCTGGATTCACCCCAGGTCAGGTAGCCCAGGCGGTCGGCCCAGTAGTGGAAGCGCTCCTCGAAGACCTTCTGATGCAGCCGCGCGCCGTTGAAGCCGGCGGCCAGGCTCAGCTCGATGTCGCGGCGCAGGGCCGCGTCGTCGGGCGCTGTCCAGATGCCGTCCGGGTAGAAGCCCTGGTCGAGGACGAGACGCTGGTACAGGGCCTTATTATTAAGGTAGACGCGATTCCCCTCGATGTGGATCTTGCGCAGGCCGGCATAGCTCTGCACGCGGTCGCGGACCGTACTGCCCTCGAGGACGTCGAGGGTGAGGTCGTAGAGGTGCGGCCGGCCCGGCTCCCACGGCTTCGGCGCCGCGATCGGCAGGACGATCGCCGCGCCCGCCGCGGCCGGCTGCGTCGCCTCGGCCACCACAGCCCCGCCGTCGCGCAGGGTCGCCCGCCAGGTCAGACCCCGGCGCTCGGCATGGAACGACGGCACCAGGACGAAGCGGCTGCCATCCAGATCCGGCAGGATCTGCACGTCCTCCAGCCCAAAGCGGTCCACGGCCTCGAGCCAGACAGTCTGCCAGATGCCGGTGGTGCGGGTGTAGTGGCAGCCGTAGCTGTGCAGGCGCTCGGACTGCTTGCCGAGCGGCTGGGCCTTGCTGCGGGTGTCGTCGTAGGCGCGCACCACCAGGTGGTGGCGCTGGCCGGCGCGGGCCTGCCTCGAGATGTCGAAGGCAAAGCTGACCGTGCCGCCCATATGCCGGCCGACGCTGACGCCGTCAACGAAGGCCTCGCACTCGTAATCGACCGCCCCGAAGTGCAGCCGCACACTGCGGCCGGCCCAGTCAGACGGGATCTCGATGACGCGGTGGTACCAGAGGCCGTCGATGAAGTCGGTGTGCCCCAGGCCCGACAGACGGCTCTCCGGACAGAACGGCACCACGATCGACTGCTCGAAGCCGGTGGCGCGATGCCAGCCGGCCTCAAGGCCGCTGAGGCCGTGGTCAAACCGGCACGTCCAGGGGCCGTTGAGGTTGATCCACGCATCACGCTGGAACTGCGGCCGTGGGTGTTCAGCTCGGGGTAGGGACATGGCTCTCTCTCCGCTCCTGGCCGCGCCCTCAGGGAAGGCTTGCGGCGACTGTACGCGAGGAACGTCCGTGTCCCGGCGTACGCGGTCCCTAATGTGCCCCGCCGGGGAGCGCAGGCAAGCCGCCGTGCCCCCGCGTCGGCCATCCTGGAGGGATGCCAGATCGTAGCCGGGGGTCGCGCGCCGCCCGACCCCCGGAACGACGGAAGACCCACCGCTGCATCCTGGAGGGATGCCAGATCGTAGCCGGGGGTCGCGCGCAGCCCGACCCCCGGGACGACGGAAGACCCACCGCTGCATCCTGGAGGGATGCCAGATCGTAGCCGGGGGTCGCGCGCCGCCCGACCCCCGGAACGACGGAAGACCCACCGCTGCATCCTGGAAGGATGCCAGATCGTAGCCGGGGGTCGCGCGCAGCCCGACCCCCGGGACGACGGAAGACCCACCGCTGCATCCTGGAGGGATGCCAGA
>JAAYZO010000515.1 GCA_012514865.1 Lentisphaerota bacterium
TCCCTCATTCGCCAAAGAGCTCGAGTTCGCGCACCCACATCAGGTGCGGCCGGCCCGCGGGGCCCTTTCCCGCCGGCTGGAGGACGCGGAAGCGCGTTGCCGTGGCCGGCGCCGGCAGGGCCAGCGTCGAGACCGCCTCGGGCGCCGTCGGCCGCAGGGTCCCGACCGTCTTCCAGCCCTCGCCCTCGGGGATCTGCAGGTGGACCTCGCTCGAGGTGCGGGCGATGCCGGCATCGAGCGACCAGTGGATGGCCATGCGGGCCACGGTCGTCGGGGCCGCGAAGGTGACGAGGATGCTGTGGTCGACGGCCTCCTCGGCCGAGGCCCAGGCCTGCTGTGTCCAGTGCAGCGCGGCGACCTCGGTCAGGCCGTCGTTGATCGGCCCGGCGTGGTAGTCGCGGCCGAAGGAGCTGTCGACGCTGATCTGCGCTGCAGCCGCCAGATTGCCGCGCCGGTGCGGGTCCTCCACGACCGCGACGTCGTCGAACCAGACGGTGCCTGCCTTGCCGCGCAGGAGGAGGTAGACATTGACGTTGCGGATGGGCTTGCTCGGCTCGATCGTCAGCTCGCCGAGCCGCCAGCCGCTGTCGCCGCTCGCGAAGTTCACGGTCTGGCCGTAGAGGGGCGTGCCGTCGGTGTAGTAGAGGTCGACGTAGAGGGCGTAGCCCTTGTCGGGGGCGCCGGTGACGCCCTGGCCGCGCGAGGCAGCGCGGACGCGCAGGGCGCCTGGCGCGGTCTGATTCAGGGTCACGCTCTGGCTGACCGTGCTGGCGCCGGTCTGCGGGTTCGTCAGCCGCAGCGCGGCGCGGCCGTGGTGGGCGACGGCGGTATCGAGGGCGGCGTCGCCGGCGATGGCGCCCCAGCCCTGCAGGCCATCCTCGAAGCCGGGGTTGCGGATGCGGTTGGCCGCGGGCGGGATGTGGAAGGCGGTGAGGCGGGCCGCGGCGCGGTCGGCACCGGCGCCGGCCGTGACGGCCAGATCGATCGGACCGGCCGGCATCGCCGCGTCCGGGAGGACCTCCAGGACGGCCGGAAGGGTCGCGCCGGCCGGCACGGTGACGCGCTCGGGTGCGGCCACGGTGCAGCCTGTCGGCGCGGCCGCGGTCAGGGCCACCTCAACGGCCTCCGGGCGGTGGTTGGTGAGGCTGGCCTGCAGGCGCATTCGGCCGCTGAGGGCATCCACCCCGGCCAGGGCCAGGGCCAGCTCCAGGGGCTGCACCAGGCGCAGGCGGTGGCGCGTCTGAATGGCGATGCCGTGCTCGGCGGGGCCCAGGGTGAGGGCGCCAACGACCTCCAGGTCGCTGCCCACGGCCGCCGTCGCCGGTATGGCCAGGCGGGCGCCCTCGGCAGTCGGCGTCAGGGCCGCCCCGGCGCAGGTCATCGCGACCGCCGTCGCCAGGCCCTCGACGCGCGGCGCGGCCATGGCCAGCGTGATGGTGCTGCCGGGGACCGCCTGGGTCGGGCCGACGATGCGCGGCGGCTCCAGGCCGTAGGCCGAGAGGGCCACCTGGCCGAGATGCCGTTCGATGGTGTCGAGGTCGCGCTGCAGTCGCCGCGCGCCGTTCTCCGCCCCGGCGGCGCGCACCGCGTCGCGCAGGCCGCGGCAGGCCGCGGCGGCCTCGGCGAGGCGGCCCTGCGTCGCGGCGTCCGGGCCCGCCGCGTCGGCCAGGCCCGCCA
>JAAYZO010000516.1 GCA_012514865.1 Lentisphaerota bacterium
ACCGCCACGCCCGAGGCGCCGTGGTATGTCGTCCCCGCCGACGCCAAGTGGTTCACCCGCCGCGTCGTCGCCGCCGCCGTCATCGACGCCATGGCCGGCCTCGGCCTGGAGTACCCGCGCGTCCCCAAGAGCCGCCAGGACGAACTGGCCACGGCACGGCAGCGGCTCCTCGCCGAGGGCTGACCGCGCGCCGGCACGGCAGCGTCGGGCCGAAAAATGACACCACCGCGACGGCCAAAGCCGCCGCGGTGGTGTGGAAGGAACGATGCTCCCCGCGACGCCGGAACGCGGCGTCGCGGGTTCCGAGTGTGCTCAGGGCGCGGCCGGAGCCGGGGCAGCCGGAGCCGGGGCCGCGGGGGCCGCCGCCGCCGGAGCCGCTTCGGCCGGAGCCGGCGCCGCCGGGACGGCCTCGGCCGGGGCCTCGATCACGACCTGGCGGCCGTAGCCGGTCCACTCGTAGATCTTGCCCTTCTGGTTCAGGACGTAGCCGGCGATGCCGAGGATCACGAGCAGCAGGACGATCCACGGCCACGGGCTGCGCTTCTCAGCGTAAACATCGGTCAGACAGCGCTCCGAACCCTCTGGCAGCTCGGCCACCGCGGTGAGAGCGCCGCCGAAGGGCACATTGAGGCGGGCGCGGGCATTGACCGCCCAGCCATTGGCATCGAGGATCGGACCGAGGTTGCGCTGGCGCAGCTTCATCCAGGCGATCAGCATCGACGGACCCGAGATCACCAGGACGATCCCCAGAAGCGCGACTGGGATCCACCATCCCAGCTCGGCAAACTTGGCGAAGATCATGGCCAGGAAGGTGCCGATGCTGCCGAGGGCGACGCCGATGGCGGCGACGGTGCCGACGTCGATCTTCTTGGGGGCGCCGGCCGGGGCGGCGGCGGCGGCGGCGGTCTTGTCGGCCTGCGCGGCCGCGGCGGCGACGGCGCCGAGCTTCTGGTCCGACGCCGCCTCGGCGGCGGCAGCGCGCTTGGCGACCTGCTCCTCGATCATGCGCAGGAGCTTCTTGTAGGGCGAGAAGAAGGCCTGGCGGATGCTGATCGGGTTGTCGACGATCTTGGTGATGGTCGCATCCCAGTCGCGGCCCTTGCGGTCGTAGAAGAGGCCGTTGCGGCCGACCATGAGCTGATCGGAATCGCCGCCGGTGAAGGCCGCCGCGACGGTCATCTTCTCGCCGCCGGGGCGGGTGCAGTCGCAGTAGGCCAGGTAGGTCTTCGCCAGGCCCGCCAGGGCGGCGTGCTTGCCGGCGTCGCTGACATGCACGCAGAGGTCGCAGGCGCGGCCGTCGAGGTAGAGGGTGCCGGCCTGGAACATGGCCTTGCCCTTGCGGGTGTAGAAGTCGCGGAAGGAGACGAAGTTATTGAGCAGTGGCGCGAGGTCGCGGGCGAAGCGCAGGAGCTTCTCGACGTCGGCGATGGCGAGGGCCTCGGGCTCGTACTTCCTGTCCTCGGCGATCAGCTCGCCGAGCGTCGCCTTGGCCTTGCCGTCGAGGATGGCGCGGACACGCGCCAGGCCGAGCTTCTCGACCACGGCGCCGGCCTTGGCGCCCTGCCAGGCCTCGTAAGGCGCCAGGGTAGCGCAGAGGCCCAGCCACTCGGCCTCGGTCAGGGCGTCCTTCTCTCCGAGCAGCGGCGTGACCGCCTTGGCAACCAGGGTCGCCATCGCGCCCGACCAGGCCGGATTGAGGCCCTCGCGCAACGGCAGCGGCCGGCCGGCCTCGACGCGCGCCAGCGGAAAGCCGCTGACCTCGGCCGAGGAGATGGTCATGTCCTGCGCCGCCAGAGCCAGGTAGTCGCCTTCCTGGCGGTTCAGCGCCGCCTGCGCCCGCGCGTCGAAGAGGGCCAGGCGCGTGCGCGCGAAGTAGTCCTCGACCTTGGCCTTGACCGCACGGCAGGCCGCCACCGCCGCCGCGGTGCCATCGCCGAGCGGCAGCACGGCGGCAGTCTCGGTTTCGCCCTTCTGGCACCACGCCGCATAGGCCTGGCACTCGGCGAAGAACTGATCCACGCGGGCCTGCGAGATGCCGGCCTGGCCACTGCGGTCGGTGTCGCTGCCGACGCAGGCCATGATATCAAGGAGAACCTGCTTGACCTCGGCGTCCTCGACAGCATCGGCAGCAATCACCCCGTCGCCGTTGAAGCGCGTCTTGGCGAAGACGCGGGCGGTGTCGGCGGCGTCGGCCAGGCCGATCTCCTTGGCGTCGGCCTTGCCGAGGTTCGCCAGGATGCGCCGAGCCGAAGCCACAAGGCGCTTGCCCTCGGGGGTCTGGTCATTGAGGGCCGCCAGCGGCAGGGCGTCGGAGCCCTTCACCAGGGCGTCGGGGTCCCTGACCGCGGCACAGGCCCACTGCACGGCCGCCAGGATCTCGGGAGCGCGGATGCGGCCGTCCTTATCGGTGTCGATGAGGTCGAGCGTCCGGCTGTCGAACTCGATGCCGCGGGTGGGGCAGGCCAAGGCCACCCAGAGTTTCTGGTCGAGGCCGGCCAGGTGCACCAGATCGGCGCCGGTCTCGATGCGCGCCTGATCGAAGCCGC
>JAAYZO010000517.1 GCA_012514865.1 Lentisphaerota bacterium
AGATCGTAGCCGGGGGTCGCGCGAGAGCACGACCCCCGGAAACGCGGATTGCACGCCATGCACCCTCCTGTGAAAATCGCCTGTGATTTCCATGGAGACATGATCGGGGCCGGCAAGCGCCCCGCGGGCGCTGGAGGGGTGCCAGAACTGGACTATCAAACAGCCCTGGGTGGCCCCGCCGGCGCCCGGGCGCCGGCGGGATTGGCGAGCTATGGTGTCCGGGTGTGGTTGGGATGATCGGTCGTGTCTCTTCGTGAAGGACTGGCTGCCATGCACCCCTTGACACCCCCTCTGCCCCTGCGTCACGCCGCCGCCTGGTCACCACGGCCCGCCCTGTCGCCGCTGACGAATCAGCCGGCCCCCGGCGCCTACGCGGCGCAGTCGAATGGCAGCCCGGGCTGCTACGGCGGCTGGGATCTGGTCTTCCCGGCGCCGGAGACGGCCTGGGTGCGGGTTCGTTTCACGGCCCGCCCGGAGGGCCTCGAGCACGGCCTGGACGGGGTGCGGGCGGCGCTGTTCTGGAATGAGGACCTTAACTACGGTAGCATGCGCTGGGAGCCGGTACTGGCGCAGCACCAGACGGCCGCCGGGGTGGTCTTCGAGGGCGCCGCGCCGGTGCCGCCGGGGGCGCGCAGCCTGGTGGTACGCCTGTTGCTGTGCTGGTCGAGTCGTGGCGCCGTGACCTGGGACGCGGTCGAGGTTGAGGGCTGTGCCGCCCCGGCGCCACGGCGCTGGCGTCTGGCGGCCGGTGGCGGGCCGCTGCCGGGCGGCACGCGCTCGCTGGCGACGAACACCGAGGCCTACCTCGGCTTCTGCCGCGAGGCGGCTGAGCGGCAGGTCGACCTGCTCTGCCTGCCGGAGGTGATGCTGAGCACCGGCCTGCCGAGCAGCGCCGAGGCGATCGCGGCGCAGGCGATCCAGATCCCCGGCCCCGAGACGGCGCCCTTCCAGGAGTTCTGTCGGGAGGCCCGCATGGTGCTGTGCTTCTCGGCCTGGGAGCGCCGCGGCGAGCTGATCCACAACACCGCCATGCTCATCGACCGTGAGGGCGCCATCGCGGGGACCTACCGCAAGGTCCACCTGGCCAGCCCGCTCGAGCCCTGGTGGGGTATCACGCCCGGTCATGACATCCCGGTGCACCGCGTCGACGACGCCCGCATCGCCATGGCCATCTGCATGGACTCGTCGGTCGAGGAGTCGGCGCGCGTCCCGGGTGTCCTCGGCGCCGAGATCCTGTGCATGCCGATCATGGGCGACCATCGTGCCGTGACCGGCTGGACCGGCGGTCCGAGCGACTGGGATGTCGACCGCTGGCGGGCCATCCAGCAGGTCCGCGCCATGGACAACCAGGTGGCGATGGTCATCAGCGTGAACACCGGCCCGGGGACCTGCATCGTCTCGCCGAGCGGCGTGGTGCTGGACATGCTGCAGGGCCGCCGGCGCCTGGCCATCGGCGAGGTCGACCTCGCCGAGCCGCCGCGCAGCTGGCTCTGGGCGACCTTCCGGAATGTCACCCCGTGGGTGCGGCGCACGCCGGCCTACGGCCCGCTCGTCCAGGACGGCCCGGGGCCGGCAGAGCGGCTCGGATGACAGATCGCGGGGAGGTTCGACTCCAGCACAGGAGATTCCACGGCAGAGGACGCCGAGACCGCAGAGGCAGGAGGAGAGAGGATACCCTGACGCGGTCGTTCGCCGTGCCCTGTGCGGCACGCCGAGCGCCGGCGGGGTGGCTCGCATGAACGATCGCGTCGTGGTGCGGTTACGGACTCCGGGTCAGAGTACCGCGTTCACGCGGATAGTGTGCGCCGTGGCTTCAGCCCGGCGCAGCCACGGATGTTGCCGCGGCCTAAAGGCACGCGGCACGCTTCCGGCTGAAGCCGGTGCTCTGACGGAAGAAGCGCTCGAGGCGATTCCTCGCCGTGTTCTGTCCGGCGTGCGGCGCCGGTGAAGCGCCGGCGGCGGCGGCTATAGTACCGGCCCTATGCAGCCCCAGGACTCCACCTCATCCGCAGCGCCCCCGCCCTTGCCTCGCCGGCCCGAGCTGCTGGCGCCGGCGCAGGATTTCACCTGTCTTCAGGCGGCGATCCAGGCCGGCGCCGATGCGGTCTACGTCGGTGTCGGCGGGCTGAACATGCGTTCGGCGGCGCACAACATCACCCCGGCGGAGCTGCCCGAGTTTGCGGCCGTCTGCCGGGCGGCCGGCGTCAGGGCCTACCTGGCGCTGAATGTCCTGGTGTTCGAGTCCGAGCACGCCGCGGTGGCGGCGTTGCTGGACGCCGCCGTCGGCCAGGTCGACGCGGTGATTGCCTGGGACCCGGCGGTCCTTGCGGCCTGTCGCGAGCGCGGCCTGCCGATCCACATCTCGACGCAGGCCTCGGTCGCCAGTGCGGCCACGGCGCGTTTCTACCGCGACCTCGGCGCGGTGCGCATCATACCGGCGCGCGAGTGCACCCTGGAGGAGATCGTGGCGATCCGCGAGGGCGCCGGCATCGAGGTCGAGGTCTTCGTGCACGGCGCCATGTGTGTGAACTACAGCGGCCGCTGTTTCCTGGGCCAGGACGTCTTCGGCAAGTCCGGCAACCGTGGCGCCTGCCTGCAGCCGTGCCGGCGCGAGTACCTCATCACCGAGGTCGAGGAGGGCGACACGTACATCCTCGGCCAGGACTACGTCCTCTCGGCCCGCGATCTGTGCACGCTGCCCTTCCTCGAGGAGCTCCTGGGCGCGGGCCTGGACGCCTTCAAGATCGAGGGGCGCAACCGCAACCCGGAGTACGTCCAGACGGTGGTTGGCGCCTACCGCCAGGCGATCGATGCCTGGGCCGCCGGCGGCCTCACCGCCGAACTGAAGAGCGTCCTCATGCAGCGCCTCGGCGAGGTCTACAACCGCACTTTCTCCGAGGGCTTCTACCACGGCCGGCCGGTCGCCGACTTCGCGGCCTCGCGACGCAGCCAGGCCGAGTACCGCAAGGAGTACGTCGGGCCGGTCCGGAACTACTACGACCGGGCCCGGGTGGCCTCGATCGAGGTCCTCAGCAACACCTTCCGCGTCGGCGACGAGCTGCTCATCCAGGGGCGCACCACCGGCGTGGTGCGCTGCACCGCCGGGGAGATCCGCGTCGAGGGCACCCCCGTCGACGAGACGCCGCGCGGCCTGGTGACCCTCGGGCTCGAGCAGCTCGTCCGCGCCGGCGACAAGGTCTACGTACGCGTCCTGCGCCAGGGCTGCAGCGCCGGCGAGACGCCCCCGGAACCGCGCGGCTGAAGCGCAGCATCCCCGCCAGGCCCGGCCGGCCTGGCGCTCGCCCCGCCGTTCAGCGCAGGCCGAACATCGACTCCTTCAGATCGAGGTAGTAGAGGTAGTCAGCCGGCCGCACGTTGGGCGGGCAGCGGTGGTCGCAGAAGGGGATGTAGCCGCCGCGTTCGACCGACGGCGCCAGCGACTCGAGGTAGGCGCGGATGGCCTTGGGCCCCTGCCCCAGGGCCATCTTGTCGACGCCGCCCATGATGCGCAGGTCGCGGCCGTACTCGCTGAAGAGCTCGGAGACGTGGGCGCAGCTATTGACCTCGTAGGGGAAGAGGCAGTTGATGCCCGCCTCGAGGAAACCGGGCAGGAGCGGCCGCACGTCGCCGTCGCAGTCGGTGTACCACAGGTCGATGCCGTGCGCGTGGAGCTTGCGGCCGATGCGCTTGTAGCGCGGCACCACGACCTGGTGGAAGAAGTCGAGGGTGACGATCGGGCCATTCTTGAAGCAGATGTCCTCCCAGCCGCTGGCGTAGTCGAAGTCGACCTTGCCGAGAACCTGATCGAGGTAGTCCTCGACCAGCACGCAGGCGGTCTCGACCATGTCCTCGAGCATGTCCGGGCAGTCGAAGATGGCGTAGGCGATGCCTTCGAAGGTCAGCATGTCGCGGATGCGCCCCATGAGCGAGCCGCAGTAGACCCCGAGCGGGTAGGTGCGGTCCGGCGGATGCGCCCGCTGCAGCGCCGCCACGTCGACCCGCCGCGACGGGTGCGCCCGGTCGAAGCGCAGGGCCTTCTCGCGGCGCCAGTCCTCCGGCGTGACGATCGAGGCGCGCAGGTAGTGCGGGATGGTGTCGTGGCCGTCCTTCGGGACCTCCTTATGGAGGCCGTTCGGATCGACGATCACGCGCGTGGTCGCGGTCTCTTCGATGACGCGCGTCTCAAACGCCGGGGCCATCCAGATCGAGCCGACGGCGTTGGCAATGCGGTCGAAGTTGAAGAACAGGTCCGCTTCGGCGTTGTTGCGGATGCCGTTGGCGGTGAAGAGGTCCCACTCGCGGAAGTTCTCGTCCCAGTAGCCGAACTCCATGTTGAAGCAGCGGTCGATGCTCTGGTAGTGCATCTGCCGGTTGAAGCGTTCGCGATCCGTCATGGTCCCGCGCCACTTCGGTCTGCAGGGTGTGACAGGCATGCTGACTGCTCCCGTGGTCCGGACGGCCCTGTTCCTCGGTCTCTCAGCGCCCGGTCCCACCCGGCGCGCCGGGCCTGGATCCTTCACGAAGCCCATCGCTCCGCTGATCATCCACCAGCGCCACGCGGTACCGCGGCGCCGGCCTCGACGCGCGTCGCTCAGCGTTGCCTGCTCGAGGACGGCCCTGAACAAGAGGCCGCAAGCGCCTCGCGTCGAAGCCCGAAGGGTGGCCTGTTCACGAGCCGCCCTGCGGTGCGTCAACAGCCCAGGCCATCCGACAGTATAGTAGCGCCTGCGCGGCCGGGCAATCCGGGGCTCGGCCGCGCGGTCGAGCCGGACGCCGCGGCCCGGCCGCCCGCCTTGGCGAGGGCCGGCCGCGATCGTCGCGACGGCCGCGGGTCCCGGCACACAGGACGCTCATGAACATGACCATTCCCGCGGATCTCGGCTACGACGCCCTGATCTGCCGTTACTCGGAAATTGCCACCAAGGGCCGCAACCGCAGCGCCTTCGAGAGCCGCCTCATCGAGGCCCTCCGGCGGGCTCTGCGCGGTGTCGGGCGCATCGAGGTCATCCGCGAACGCGGCCGCGTCTTCATCCGCCCCGGCGGCGGCGCCACCGTGTTCACCCCCGAGGCGGTGGCCGAGATGCGCCGGGTGCTGCCCTTTGTCAGCGGCCTGTCGTCGGCCTCGCCGGGCTTCCTGAGCCCGCCGGCGCTCGAGCACCTGGAGGCCATGGTCGACCGGACCTTCCCGCGCGTCTACGAGGCCTTCGCCGCCGGGCTGCGCGGCGAGCAGCGCCTGCCCTACGCCACGCTGGTCCGCCGCAGCGACAAGTCCTACCCCATGATCAGCTCCGAGATCGAGCGGCTCTTCGCCGAGCGGCTCCTGGCGCGCTACCCGCGCCTCGAGGTCAACCTCAACCAGCCGCGCCTGGCGCTCGCCCTGGAGATCCGCAAGGAGCACGCCTTCCTGTGCTACGAGCGCATCGACGGCCCCGGCGGCCTGCCCGCCGGCACCGGCGGCGCCCTCCTGGCCCTGCTCTCCGGCGGCATCGACTCGCCGGTGGCATGCTACCAGATGATGCGGCGCGGCTGCCTGATCGACTACGTCACCTTCCACAGCGAGCCGTACACACCGCCCGAGCTGATCCTCAAGGTCGCCCGCCTGGCGACGCACCTGAACCGCTTCCAGATGGGCGGCCGGCTCGCCGCAGTCAATCTCCTGCCGGCACAGCTCGCCATCCGCGACACCTGCGACAGCCGCCTTCGCACCGTCCTCTACCGCCGCTTCATGATGCGCCTGGCCACCGTCGCGGCGCGCTGCTTCGGCTCGAAGGCGCTGCTCACCGGCGATAACCTCGGCCAGGTCGCCAGCCAGACCCTCGACAACCTCGGCGTCATCGCCAGCGCTACCCCGATGCTCCAACTGCGGCCCCTCCTGGCCGCCGAGAAGAACGAGACCATGGCCCTGGCACGACGCATCGGCACCCTCGACATCTCCGAAGAGGACGTCGCCGACAGTTGCACGGTCTTCGCCCCCAGCGACCCCACCACCGCCGCCAAACCCTATCGGGTCGAGGCCGAGGAGTTCCGCCTGGACATCCCCGGCCTGCTCATGGCCTGCCTGCAGGCGACCGTCCAGGTCGACCTGGCGACCCTCGAACGGCGCCCCCTGCGCGGCGTCGACGAGGCCGCGGCCGTGGTCCTGCCGCGCCTCGGCCTGCCGACGGACGCCGCGGCGACCGCGCCGACCGCGCCGACCACGTAGGTCCACGGCGCCGCCCGTGGACCAGGACAGGCGCCTCCGGCGCCCG
>JAAYZO010000518.1 GCA_012514865.1 Lentisphaerota bacterium
AGGACGAGAACGAGGACGAGAACGAGAACGAGGACGAGAACGAGGACGAGAACGAGGACGAGAACGAGGACGAGAACGAGGACGAGAACGAGAACGAGGACGAGAACGAGGACGAGAACGAGAACGAGGACGAGGACGAGAACGACGACGAGGGACGACGACGAGGACGAGTACGAGGACGAGGACGAGAACGACGACGAGGGACGACGACGAGGACGAGTACGAGGACGAGTACGAGTACGAGTACGATACGCAATAAGCCTTTTTTGGAGTCGATTCAGCGTTCAGCGTTGGACGTTTGCCTTACCGCGAGTCCGGGGCCGGAAACCCGCCAGGAAAGCAAGGTCTTGGCGGATAGTAGCACGGCCCGGCACCGACGGGATCTGCGGGCACGGCGTCCGGCCGCGGAGGGGCGAGGGGCGAGGGGCGAGGGGCGAAGAGGTCGAGTGGGCGGCCGCGGGCGTCCTGAGCGCGAGGCGGCGGACCCGCTTGCCGGCACCGATATCACCGCTCTACCGTGGACACTACAGCCACCTCCCCGGCGCACCGGGGCGCCGGATCGTGCAGAGCGAGGACCTCGCCCACACCCCCTCCCCGCCGGTCTCCGTTCCGGCGCCCTGAAAGGGCATCATTCATCAGCCCAGGGCAACGCCCTGGGATACGGTATGTCACGCATGGCAGGCTGAAAGTCTGCGACAAGACGACGCACGCCGCGGCGCGACGTTTCCTACGAGCGGCCCGCGGCCCGGCTCACGACTCGCCGGGCAGGATGATCAGGCGCTCGGCGATGGCGTCATGCACGAGCAGCCCGGCGGGGGTGGTACGCAGCCGTCCGCCGACGACCTCGAGCAGCCCGGCGGCGACCAGCTCCCCGATGGCCTCGCCACACAGGTCCTCCGGCTGAAGGCCGGTCAGAGCCCGAAAGCGTGAGAGGTCCCAGCCCTCGACCGTGCGCAGCCCGAAGGCCAGCATCTCGGCGGCCCGCGACCGCGCCGGCAGCTCGTCCGGCTCCGGCTCCCGGCCGGCCATCCAGGCCGCCAGATCGGCGACATTCGTCCAGCGCCGACCGCCGTCAAAACTCGACGCCGCCGGGCCACAGCCCAGATAGGCGTCGCCCAGCCAGATGCCGAGGTTGTGACGGCACTCCTCGCCCGCGGCCGCGAAGTTGCTGATCTCGTAGCGCCGCAGGCCGTGCCGGCAGGCTTCCGCCTCGGCCGCCGACCACATCGCCTCGAAGAGGCTGTCGTCGACCCCCGCCGCGCCCAGACGCGCGGACAGGGCCGTGCCCTCCTCCAGGGTCAGCGCGTAAGTCGAAAGATGACCCAGGCCCAGGCCCAGCGCCTCGCGGAGATCCGGAACCCACGCCGACAGGCTCTGCCCCGGTATCTGGAAGATCAGGTCCGCACTCAGACGGGCGATGCCGACCGCGCGCAGGGCCGCCGCGGCCGACGCGGCCGCGCCGGCGTCCACGCACCGTCCCAGCGTCCGCAGCAGCTCCGGCTGGAAGCTCTGCAGCCCCAGACTGACGCGGTTCACGCCGGCCGCCGCCAGGGCCTCCGCCAGCGCCGCGTCGACGCGGTCCGGGTTGGCTTCGACCGTCACCTCGGCGTCAGCCTTAATGCGGAAAGAGGCACGCACCGCGCCCATCAGACGAGCCAGCCCGGCCGGACCCAGCATCGACGGCGTGCCGCCGCCCACAAAGACGCTCTCCAGGTCCGCCGCCAGTACTGACTGCGCCGACAGCTCGCGCTCCAGCGCCTCCAGGTAGCCCGAGACCTGCGCCGGCGCCGGGGCGACCTCCGAATAGAAGGCGCAGTAGGCACACTTGGCCCGACAAAAGGGCACATGAATATAGAGACGCGTGGCTGATCGCGTTCGCACGATGGTGACACCCCTACCCTGGATGATTCGCGAAGCCGACACCGCGGCCCCGACGGCTGCCGCGTCCCGCAGTATAGCCCCGCCAAGGCCGGAATCCCCCCGGCCCCCGCCGCGGCGCCGACGATGGAACCGCCCTGCCGATTGGCCCGAGGTCGCTTTTTTTGGCGGAGTACTATTTGCATGGGCAACTTCATGGAGTAATCTTAGGCACTTTTCAGTTTCGCAGCATGTTTCGCAAATGCAGACAGAATTCCCTTGTGTTCGACAGCGGGTTGGTGGCATACTCGTGGTGTGTCTGGAGGCCACAGTGGCCGGCCAGGTGGACGTCTGCCCAGGTAGGGTGGACCGAAGGCCGAGTCGCTGAGCACACAGGACGGCGGTAGTACAAGTCAGTCAAAGGAGTCAAGGTCAATGAAGCGCAGGAACGGTGGGTTCACTCTGATCGAGCTGCTGGTCGTCATCGCCATCATCGCCATCCTGGCGGGGATGCTGCTGCCGGCCCTGGCTCAGGCCCGCGAGAAGGCTCGTCGCATCAACTGCACCAGCAATCTGAAGCAGGTCGGTCTGTCGATGAAGATGTACTGTGACGACTACAAGGAGCAGTACCCGAACGGTGATGGCGTTGACTCCTTTGCCAAGATGGTCGAGAACAAGTACATCACCGCGAACAAGATGCTGATCTGCCCCAGCACCACTGACACCGAGTCGACCAGCAGCACCTTCTCGGGCGCCAAGGGCCGCATCGCCACGGGCAACAACGCCGCCGCGACGGCTCCCTACAACCTCAGCTACCTGTACGTCAGCGACTACTACGCCACCTCGGCCGGCGGCCGCCGCCTGTCTGAGGCCGTCTGCACCAGCAGCTCGATGCTGGCCATGGACGACCGCACCAACCACAAGGAATACGGCAACATCCTCTTCGGCGATGGCCACGTCGCCGGTTTCGCCGGTTCCGCCTGGTTCAAGGCCAACAACTACCACGGCATCTTCAACCGCGCCCAGGTCCTCCAGACCTTCCTCGGCTTCACCCTGTAAGCCTGTACGGTTGACCGCCTGACGTACGCGCCGGCCGGCTCCATCGCGGAGCCGGCCGGTTCTTTTTTGCGGGGAACGCGGCCGGGGGGCGACCGCCGACACCGGCGAGACGCCTGCGCCACTCTCGAAGACAGCCTCCCGCCGACGGCATGGCACGTCGGTCGACGGCGCCGTCCGTGGACCTCCCGGGCGCCAGCAGCGCCCGGGAAACGGCTGGCGTGGCGCGCCGGCCAGTGCACGGCGTCCCTTGAGTCCCTGGCGTCCCCTGAGTCCCTTCCCCACCGCGGCAGGCGCGGCCGCGGTGCGCTGGGCGCCGCATGCACGCCGCAGAAACGCCCCTGCCGGCCGTTGACAGCGCCCGGCTGACAGCCTATGCTCTGTGGCCGGTCCTTCCATGAAGCCGCCCACACCCTGCGAGTCGACCCCATGGCCACCCCCGACGCATCCACCCCGCAGATCGAGCCGGCGCGGCCGCCGGCGGCCGCCCCGCCCCTCCCGGGCGCGCTCGTCCAGCCCGCTCCGGACCGCCGCCGGCTCGAGCGGCGCCTCGTCATCCTGATGGTCGTCGCGGTGCTGCTGCAGATGACGCTGCTGCGCCTCCACGTCTGGCAGCCCGACCGCGATGTCTCCTTCGACGCACCTTACCACATCGCCATGGCCGACCTGTTCAGCGAGCTGGCCTGGCGCAAGACCTTCCCGGCCACGTCCCTGAGCATCTGGTCGACGCATTTCGCCGACAAGGAGATCGGCTTCCACCTCCTCCTCTGCAGCCTGCGGCGCTGGGCCGGCCTCTTCGGCTACCGCGGCGACGCGCCGCCATTCATCCTCGAGACCGCCTGTCTGCTGATCGGCCTGATCGTCGCCTTCCTGGCGGCGCTGCGGTCGCTGCGCCTGCGCCAGGCCTTCGTCTTCCTGCCCCTGCTCCTTTTCGCCTGCCCGCTGTTTACCCTGCGGGCCAACCTGGTCCGTCCGCACTGCATCTCGATCATCCTGATGATCCTGACCGCGGCGCTGCTGGCCGAGCCCGTGGACCTGCGCCGGCAGCTCTGGCGGCTCGGCCTCTTCGGCCTGCTCTTCTCGTACATGCACTCCAACCCGCACTTCATCCTGCTGCCGACGGTCGGTTACGCCCTCGCCGCGTTCCCGTCACGCGGCTGGCGGGCCTTCTATCCGAGCCTCGCCGCCGTCGCCGGCGTGCTCGCCGGGCTCACGCTGCATCCGCAGTTCCCGAACACCTTCCTCATCTGGAAGATCCAGTGCGTCGATGTCATCTGGCACAGCATCCTCCACCCGGCCGCCGGACTGAACAGCCCCCTCGAGCTGAAGCCCCCGAACCTCACCCTGATCCTCGACAACCTGGCCCTGCCGATCCTCCTCATCCTGGCCCTGGCCCTGACTGCCTGGCGCTGGCGGCAGGGCCGGCACGTGCCACTGGACACGCGTTTCCTGCTGCTGCTGGCGGTGCTGACGGTGCCGGGCTTCTACCTCTCCAAGCGCCTCATCGAGTACGCCCTGCCCTTCACCCTGCTGGCCCTGGCCACGGTCTACCGTGACCACCTTGGCGCCAGACCCCTGCGCCTGCACCTGGCTCTGTCCGGCCTGGCCTTGCTGCTGGGCCTCAGCCTGATGCCGATCATGGTGAACTACTACGTCCTGGCCGGCCATCCCATACCCCGCCAGTTCGCCGCCTGGGCGCGCGAGCGCCTGCCCCCGGGCACGCACATCGCCAACTTCTGCTGGGACGACTTCCCGCATGTCTTCTTCGCGGCACCCGAGTATGTCTATTCCTATGGCCTGGACCCGATGTTCGCCTACGCGGCCGACCCCGAGCGGGCCACCCGTATCGCCCACATCCTCACGGGGCGAGAGCCCATGCCCCTGGCGCCGGACCTGATGGAGCTCCTGCAGTCCCGCCTCGTCTTCATCGGCCTGACGCAGCCGCAGGTCGCCCGCAGCCTGGCCATGAACCGCTGCGCCATCGCATACCAGGGCGTCGATGGCTGGTGCTTCGACCTGGCCGCCCCCCCGGTCGACCACGGCCTGCCGCCACCGAACGCCAGGGCCGGCTCAGGATCACCCCAGCGGCCACCGTGAGGAGCTGCCAGAGACAAACTCCGGAACAGCCCTGGCCCCGAGGTAGCCGGCCACTCGAGTTCGGGCGGTGGCGCGCGGCGATGGTGGCGGCGCCTGTCCGCAGGCGCTCTCCAGGCCGCGCCCCGCGCGTGAGGACACGCGCCACTACAGCCAGGTCCCCGGCGCGCGGGCGCCGGATATGGCAAGGCGACACAGCGCTCGCGGCGCCTCCCTGTGGGCTTTCGCTTCGGCGCCCTGAAGGGGCATCATTCATCAGCCCAGGGCAACGCCCTGGGAAACCGGACATAACCCGCCGCAGGCTGAAAGTCTGCGACAAAGCGCCGCACGCAACAGCGCGACGTTTCATACGAGCCGCCCCGCCTCGACTGAGGCATGACGACTGGACGCTCCGGAACATTGACGCAGCCGCGGCTACGGTGTAGAGTCCCTCTGCCTGGGTCGGTCGTTGACATTGTGTTCAGGTGGGAAGACGACAGGCTCGAAGGGGCTCGGTGGCGCCCTGCCACAGCACCGG
>JAAYZO010000519.1 GCA_012514865.1 Lentisphaerota bacterium
CGGAGACGGGGAGCTGCACGCCCTGCACCTCGGCGATGATGCCGTTGACCGCCTTGACCGTGGCCTTGCCCAGAGCGCTGTCCATGAACTCCTGGTTGTCGAAGCCGATGTGGCCGCCGCGCTCGGAGATGGCCAGACCGATGTCGAAGCCCAGGCCGTTCTCCGCGCCCACCGCCTGGCCGGTCGCCACCACCTTGCGGTTGGCGACATCCACAATACGCCAGTCGACACGGACGTCCGCCTTGTTGATCTTCAGACCCAGATTGCCGAGGCCCTTCGGCGCGAAGCCGCCCAGGCCGAGGCCCTGCTCCTTCGAGCCGAAGCGGGTGACCTTGCCGCGGAACATGAAGTCGGCCCCGGCCCAGCCGCCCTTGGCCACCTTCTCGTCATCCGCGACCCAGCCTTCCTCGCCCATGGCAATCTCGTCCTTCAGCTCCTCGATCGCGGTCGACTCCAGGACCTGGAACTTGCCGGTCTTGCCGAGTTCCGTGATCAGCATCTCGGCCAGGCCCACGCCGAGGGCCGGCTGCCAGAACTCGATGACGTTCTCGTCACCGCTCAGCGGCGCCACAAACAGCGTCGGCTGGCCGCCGTCCTGAGCCCACGCCGAGGCCAGACCCATCGCCACCACCAACGCACCGAAGAGGCGTTTCATCGTCCGACTCCTTATTCCTCGCGTATTCGAGTCCCACAGATGCTCACGCGGCCCGCCGAGGTGCCGCCCGACTCGCGGCCCGCACCGGCGCGCCCCACACGACAAGATAAACCCGCCCGACAGCCCCCGCCAGAGCCCCGCCGGCGACAGCGAGGGCCGTCGCCAAGCCGGCTTACCGGCACCCCGAGAGCCCAGCCCCCGGCGCGGCAACCAGGCCGCGCGAGCCGAGCGCGACCCCCGGCGCCGTCCACGGCGCCGCCTGTGGACCTCCCGGGCGCCATCAGCGCCCGGGGGAGCGCCACTCGGCTCGTGGCGCCCACCTCAGCCCCGCCGGCGCGCCGGCGGTGGCAGGAAATGTGCCGCGTGCCTTGAGGCCGCGGCAGGATCCGGTGCCGCGCCGGGCTGAAGCCCCGGCGCCTCGCTGCCGGCCTCCGTTCCGACGCCCTGAAAGGGCATCATTCGTCAGCCCAGGGCAACGCCCTGGGAAAACGGACATACCGCACTGCAGGCTGAAAGTCTGCTACAGAAGCTGGGCGCCTCACACCGCCAGGTCTCACACGAGCCGCCTCAGAAACGCCAGCCCAGGCCGAGGTTCACCGTGCTCTGGTGCATGCTGATCGAGGTGCCCCGGCCCATGCCGCCGAGCTGCGAGCCGTCGTCGGTCAGCGACTCGTGGAAGGCGTGGGTGACCGTGGCATGCAGATCCAGGCACGCGCTCACCTGGTAGGAGACGCCCAGCGCGGCGTGCGTCTCCATGATCGCCGGGAACAGCCCGTTGGCGAAGACTGCACTCTCGTCAATCGGCGAGTTGCCGTGCGACAGGCCGCCACGCCACGTCAGGCGGTCGGTCGCCCGCCACTCCACGCCAATCTTGACGATGTGCTGGTCGCTCCAGCCGAAACCGCCGTCGTTCGGGTCGTCAGACCACTGCGGCACCGCCTCCCAGTGCACCAAGCGGTAGTCCAGCAGCAGCGTCACGCGCTCCGTGACGTCGTAGGCCAC
>JAAYZO010000520.1 GCA_012514865.1 Lentisphaerota bacterium
AGCCCGGCGGACAGACGCAGGTCAGGGCCTCGTGGCGCATGAACTGCTTGACGATACGATCCTCGAGCGAGTGGAAGGCGATCACCGCCAGCCGGCCGCCCGGGGCCAGGAGGTCGAGGCTCGCCTCCAGCGCCCGCTCGAGCTGCCCCAGCTCGTCATTGACGGCCAGACGCAGGGCCTGGAAGCACCGCGTCGCCGGCGGCAGGCCGCGCTGGCCATGCCGGCCGACCACCGCACTGATCAGCTCGGCCAGCTCGCCCGTCCGCGACCACGGGCGCTCCTCACGACGCGCCACCACCGCACGCGCGACCAGACGCGCCTTCGGCTCCTCGCCGAACTCCCGGAAGAGCCGCGCCAGCTCGGCCTCGGGCCAGGTGTTGACCACCTCCGAGGCGGTCAGGCGCTGACGGCGGTCCATGCGCATGTCCAGCGGGCCATCCTGGCGGAACGAGAAGCCCCGTGACGCGGTATCGATCTGCGGCGAGGAGACGCCGATGTCCAGCAGGATCGCGTCGACGCGGTTCCAGCCCAGGCCATGCACGGCCTCAGCCATGTCGGCAAAGGCATGGCGCTGCAGGTGCACCCGCGGGCCGAACTCCGAGAGCGCCGCCGCGGCCGCGGCCAGGGCGTCGGCATCGCGGTCCAGGCCCAGCAGTTCGGCCTCGGGAAGCCGGCGCAGCAGGGCCCCGGCGTGGCCGCCAAAGCCGACCGTGCCATCGACCACGCGCCGGACCGACGGCCCGGCGAGGTGCTCCAGCACCTCGTTCAGAAGAACAGGTTGGTGACTCCCGGTCATCCCTGCGACGGTACTCCCATGGCATCCCGAAACGCCTGACCCAGACGGTCCGGCCGCACCGCCGCCGCCGGAATCACTCGGCTCGCTTCGGCGCCGCCCTGACGGCGCGCTTCCCAGACCTCCGGCGACCACAGCGTGATGCTGAAGGCCGTGCCGACCATCAGCACCCGGTCGGTGATCCCGGCATGCGCCATCAGCGCCGGCGTCAGGGCAAAACGCCCCTGCTTATCGACCACCACCTCCGCCGAGGCACCCGCCAGCGAACCCAGCGCCACCACCGCCAGGGGATTGGCGAGGAGTTCCTCCTCCAGACGCGGCGCCAGCTTGTCAAACAGCGCCCGCGGCATCATATGAATGCAGGGCTGCTCGTGCGGCAACAACATGAAGGCGCGGTCGCTGTCGCTGGCACCACGCCAGGCCGCCGGCAGGGCAATGCGACGCTGAGCGTCCACTCCGTAGGAGTGCTCCCCTGTGTAATACCGGCGCGTCTGTGACACACTCGCCATCTTCCCAGCGTCATCCTAATCGGCTCAGATCTCATCCTGAACTACTCCTACACATACCATGCGCCACTCCTGAATACAACCACTGCCGCCGCAAATGCCCCCGCAAAAACCGCCGGAGCGCCGCCGCGCACCGGCGGGGCAGAGGTGGGCGCCACGAGCCGAGTGGCGCTCCCCGGGCGCGGCGGGGCAGAGGTGGGCGCCACGAGCCGAGTGGCGCTCCCCGGGCGCTGTTGGCGCCGCGGTTGGCGGAACCTGTGCGCCTGCGGCCACACGCCGTGCAGGACCGGCGGCGTGCGACGGTCCGCGGTGTTCTACACCGGCGCCCGGGCGCCGGATGCGCCGCTGCAGTCCCCGGAGATCGCGCCCGTGCTCGTCCGTACTACGATCCGCCGAAAGCTTGCTTTCCGGGGAAGTGCCCAACCCCGGACGCCCAAGGCCCGAGGGCGAACGCCCAACGCCGAACGCTCAACGTCAAACGCCCAAGGCCCGAGGGCAAACGCCCAACGCCGAACGCTCAACGTCAAACGCCCAAGGCCCGAAACCCAAAGCCCGAGGGTGAACTCTGAACTCCGAACTCATCCCCCCGACCCCCGCGGCCCGTGGCCCGACACCGTGCCCGAGGATCGCGTCCGTGTTCGTCTGTGTCCGTCCGTGCCCGTCCGTGTCCCGAGCCGGCCGGC
>JAAYZO010000521.1 GCA_012514865.1 Lentisphaerota bacterium
AAGAGCGTTCGAATGGCCACCGGTGCACGTCACCTGCTGGAGATCAGCAGGCGAAACCGTGATCTGCTCACCGCCGTCGGCGTCCCGCTGCCTGAATAGCTACCACGGGAACGCGCTAGTTTGGGCTTGAGAGACGCCATGAGTCACTGCCCATCCGGTCCCGTCCTGATCGCCATCGATGACCTCCACAGCAGCCCGGCCAACCCGCGTCATTACCTCAGAAAAGAGGTCGTCGAGGGCATCGTTGCGCAACTGCGTCGCGACGGCACCTTCCCCCGCATCTACGCCCTCATCGTGCGGCCGCGTCCGGAGGGCGGCTACGAGATACTGGCCGGACACCACCGCTATGAGGCCGTGCGGCTCGCCAATGCCAAGGACACCGACATCCGCGAGGTCCCCGCGTGGGTGTTGTCGGGGGTCGACGACAGGGAGGCCGCTTATTTGCGGCTGCTCTCCAACCTGCAGAGCGGTTTCAGCGACCTCGAACTGGGCTCTTTCCTGCTCGATGAGCCCGAGGTACGCGGACGGCACCACGGCGGTCGCGGGCGTCAGGGCGGCCTGAGGCAGTGCGCCCGCAAGCTGGGTCTCCCTGAGAGCAGGCTGCGGCGCTGCCGCGACGCCGCGCTGGTCTATCGCTATGCCGACGAATGTGGCCTGCCGGCGAGGTGGTCTATGGAGGTAGCGTCCGGGGATTTGGCCCTCATGCTCGCCGACAAGGCGTTCCAGCTCGCCGAGATCGCGCGAGTTGAGCCCCGGCAGCTCTGGCCTTACCTGGTCGACGCCTGCCTGGACCAACGATGGACAGTCGCGCGCGCGCGCCACGCCGTCCGGGCCGTGCGCGCCCACTTCGTGCCCTTGCTCCGGCAGCACCCGGAGCCCCCGGGGGACCCGCCGGGCTGGTACGGGGCGGGGATGGCCATCGTCGCCTACCTTGGCGAAGGAGGGATCGGCCTCCACCTTGCGCTGACCATAGTCTCGAGTTGGGCCGGCCTACCGGATCCGGCCCAGCCTGGGGAAACCGCCGCGACCGCCGGGAGCACGCCCGCGGCCCACCGCCTGATTGTTGGCGACTGCCTCGCGGTGCTGAAGAGCGCGACCACCTCGGCGTCGCCGCTGCCACCCTCCTCCGTCGATCTGGTCGTCACCTCCCCGCCCTGGTACAACACGCGACACATTCCTCCCGCCCAGCGCTTCGCCGACTTCGCCGCCTACAGCGGGTTCCTCGCTCGGCTGGCCGAGGGGCTGTGTGCTGTACTGAGGGAGGGCCGTCTCTGCTGCCTTCACCTCGCGGACACCTGCGACCGCGACCACGAGTTCCGGCGCCAGCCCCTGGTGGCGGAGGCCACCCGGCGGTTCCTGGAAGGCGGCTTCGAGTACGTCGACCAGATTGTGGTGACGCGGCATTACCCCAGCGCATCCCCCTCGCCGGCCCGGAACCGCTCCCGCCGGCCCTCGGCGCCACTGTACGCGCTGCACGACGTCATCCTGATCTTCCGCCGGCCCGGTCCGGAGCCCTTTGAGTCCCTCGATCCCGACCTCGACCGGCGCTGGTTGACGACTGTCTGGCCGGACCTGCCCGTGGCCAGGAGGAAGCCCGGGGATGACACGCCGCGCTTCCGACCCGAGATCCCGCATCGCCTGATCCGCATGTACTCCCGTCCCGGCGACACCGTGCTGGACCCCTTTGCCGGCACCGGCACCAGCCTCGTCGAGGCGGCCGCCCTGGACCGTACCGCCATCGGGATCGAGTGCCGCGAGGATGCCGTGGCGCTGATCCAGGGCGCGCTTCCCGGGGTGCAGACCCTGCGGTTCGGGGAGAGTCTGCTCTCCCCCGAGTCACCGTCGTGAGGTGCTGTGCAGCGAGCCATGAAGACCGCCCGCCGGCAGGGCTCCGGAGGATCCTCACAGAGGCTCGCTCAGACGCACAGGTTCATCCTGAGGTGGGGGCTGTCCGTCGAAGAAGACCGTCCGGCATAACTGGGGGATGTGCGCGACCGAGCCCCAGCGGGGCAGGACCCAGAGCCAGCGCTCGGGGTGCCGCAGGCTCGGACGGGGTGTCCAGGCGTCGGTGAAGCAGATGACCTCATCGGGGTACTGCTCCTGACGGCGCGCATACTCCTCGACCGCCTGGATCCACGTGCCGCCGCCGCCGCGGACGCCGCCCTCGCGGCGGACCGGGTAGACCCGGGTGTCGAACGAGACGGCCTCGATGAGGCAGCCCTCGATGCCCTGATCGTAGACAGCCATGGCATCGGCCAGTAACGAGGGCGGTATCGACCCGCTGGCATCGATGGCCAGCAGGACCCGTCGCCGCGCCTCCAGCGCCTGCCAGGTCGGCAGAATGACCTCCGGGTAGACTCCGAGGGCCTTCCGGCTCGGGCGTTGCCAGAGCGCTTCTGTCCGGGGCGACGGGCGCAGGACTTCCCCCAGGAAACGCTTCAGGTCGCAACGGACGACCCCGCCTTCGGCCGAGCGGAGTCTGCCGAGGGCCTGCCTGCCCATGCGGTCCCGTGCCGCCGCCTCCTCGAGCGTCGTCGGCTTGCCGCTGCTCAGGACCAGCCGGCCGGCGCCGGGATGACGGCGGGGCGGCCACTCGGCCTTGACGACCTCTCCCCAGACCTCATGGTCATCCAGGGGAACCAGAACGAGAAGACTGGCGTGCGTGGCTGTGCCTCTATCCAGTTGGTCGCGCAGGATGGCGGCTACCTGCTCGGCCGACATCTCGGAGGCGTCCTGGCCGATCAGCGCCTGCCCCCGCACCGGCTCTCCCGGCAACTCGACGGCCGGATAGTACCGGGCAATCGCATCGTTGATGACCGCCTCACAACCGAGCTCGAAGAACCGCCTGTCCCTGGGGTCAGCCAGCCCCCTGGAACGCTCAAGATGGTTGAAGGCCAAGTGCAGCCCCTCATGCACCAGGACGCCGGCGAGAGCCTCCAGGCTCAAGCCGCTGAAGAACGCGGGGTTGAACAGAAGCCGGACGGCGTTCATGTCGGCCGTGATGGCGGCGGTTTGGGTGTCCTCGCAGAAGCATGGTGTCCCCAGGCGCACGACGGCATGTGCCAGCCAGGCATGGTGGCACGCCAGCCAGTCGAGCGCCTCGATAAAGCGGAGGTAGTCCTGCTGATCGAGGCCTCTGCTGAAGTAGATCACGCGGCCATCTTCTCCTTCCAGAGCTCGGCAAACGCCTCGCCTTCGACCGCGCCGAGGCCCTCGGAGATGGCTCGGACAATGCGTTTCAGCATGCCTCGCACGCTCGCCAACTGCGTGAGGACCTCGGCGGGAAGCTCGAGGATGACCTCGCGGACGGCGACGATCTGCTCGGGGCGCATGGTCGGCAGAACAAAGGCAAAGCGATAGGCGACCTCCATATCCTCGCGGACCGCGCGTCCATAGCGTGCGGGGTCGGCAACGAAGTCGCTGACATCCAGGACGCAGGTAGGCGACCCGAGTCGACTCCAGAGCTGTCGGTACGGCAGGACGATCTCGGACGAGAGACTCAGCTTCGGATCGAGACCGGCCTTGATCAGCATCGCCATGTGCTCCAGCTTCCGCGGCGAGACGGCCTGCCGCTGCGCCTCATCCAGGTCCGCCTTGTACCAGGCGCAGAGCGCCTTGCCGACGGCGCCGAACTGCTGCTCGAACCACCCCTTGTCCGGGCCGGCGGTAAACTCGAGCCACAGGTGGAACCTGTCGATCAGCGCCGGATCCAGCCTCTCGACCTGGTACCGGGGCTCGGGCGGATTGCAGGCGGCGATGACCGCGCGGAGCCGGGGGAGCGCCTCGCCGTTCAGCGTGTGGAACTGAATGATCTCCAGGACCGCATTCAGGGTCTTCGAGTGGGCGCGATTCAGCTCGTCGAAGAACAGGACCTCGCAGTCGAGGACCTCCGCATTGCGGTGGTACGAGATTAGCAGGCGCCCATCCGCGCCGACGCTCGGAACGGGCAGACCGACCAGATCGACAAAGGGATCCAGCGTCGAAGCGCTGAAGTACTTGAGCCGAAGGCCCATGGCCTCGGCCGCCAGCCGCACTGCCGAGGTCTTGCCGCAGCCGTGGGCCCCCTCGATCAGGACGTTCAGTCCGGAGCGAATGGCCGTCTCGAGCGTCTTCAGGAGTTCGCCGTGCGACGAACCGGTTCGTGCTGCCATGCGGTTTCTCCCCTGGTGTCGTGCCCGGGCCACCACGATGCCATACGCAGGCTATGCGCGAGTCCCTCGGCCGGCGTGACTGCCCGGCGCGCTTTTCGGCCGCGGTGACCATGCGCGCGCCCCGCGGAACAGCCCCGGGGCGCGCCCCTCAATCGCCATCCGGGACGCATCGTGCCCCACGTGGTCATCCCCCTCCTGTCACAACTCCGGCGTCTCCCCGCCATACATCCGCCGCAGGAATCGAGGGCTGCGGGGCGCGGCCGCCCGCCAGGCCCGCGACAGACACACAGAGGAGGCAACAACCCATGAGCCGGCACGACGACCGAAACGACAGGTCCCAACTCCTCGACCTCCTCTCCCTCGGCGTCATCTACTGCATCTTCTTCTCAGCCCTCCTGGATATCGTCAAGATCGTTGGGCTGATTGTATACTGGCTTCGGGGAAACTGGGAGGCGATGACCGACGAGCAACGGCGGTCATGGTCTCGGTCCCTGCGGCGGCTGGCGCTGCTCGTCCTGCTGGCCGGCGGGGGCGTCGTCGTGGGGTGGCTCGTCGGGTGCCGGGGATGGCCCTGCGCATCGCAGCGGGAACCCGCCGCCGAGATGACGGCGCGGCCGAGCAGCGAAACGGCGCCGGCCCAGGAACGCCCCCACACGCATCCGCGAGAACAGGTTGAGACCCTGGATCCCCTCAGACGCCTTCGACAGGACCTCGAACGGGTGGCCGCGGACTACTGCGCGGCCGGTCCGGATACCGCCGCGCGACTGGCACGCGCGCGTCAGCAGGACTGGCAGGACGCCGCGCTGCGGGACCTGCCCGAGGGCCTCTGCCTGGCGGGTATCTGCCTCGAACATGGCCTCTGGGGGCAGACCGACCGCCGACTCGCCCTCGCCTGTTACCAGCGGGCGGCCGACAAGGGCCTGGCACTGGCGCAGGTGATCCTGGGACTGCACTACGACGCCGGCGTCGGCGTGCCCCGGGACGCCGATGAGGCCCTCGCATGGTTCCGCCGTGCCGCCGCGCAGGGCTGCGCCGAGGGACAACTCGGCGTCGGGCTGGTGCTCTTGGGCCGGGACAACGCCACGGACAGAGCGGAGGCGGCGCGCTGGCTCCGCCTCGCCGCGGCGCGGGGCCTGCCGGAAGCACAGCACGCCTTGACTGTCGCTCACGACTACGGTCTGATCGCACGTCAATAGGGAGAGACGGAGCGGTCCGGACCCCGCTTGGGGAGGGAGCCCGGGTCACGATGGCGGCAAGCGGGGACTGCAGAAGACCCGTGCGGCCCAAGGCTCACCGCGACCGGGAGAGTACGGCATCGGCACCGACGAACTCGACGCCTTTCACGGGCGTAACGCCCTCGTCGGCATGGAAGATGACGGGCACCAGCCGTCGCCCGGCGGCAGCGGGGAACTGCCTGGCTTTCGCCACGAGTCTCGCCGCGATGGCCTGCTCCTGACCGCGAATGGCGACTTTCGCCTCGCCCACCAGCAGTGCCGTGCCATCGAGGCTGGTCGCCACCACATCCAGCTCGAGCGGCCGGCGGTCCCGTCCTGGGCCCCACCAGCGCGCCGGCCTCGCCCACACCTGCCCGGCCACGTCGTTACCGGTCACCGCCTCCCGACACAGGCTCTCCCAGACGCCGCCGACATGCTGGCCCCACCCCAGGCGGACCGTCTCGCCTACCGGCTCCAGGCGGCGCGCTTCGAGCAGCGAGCGGTTGGGTTCGACAAAACGGTACCAGAACGCCAGGAAGGGGTCGGCGATGCGGTAAAACGAGCGCTTGCTGTCGCGCTCGGCGGCCGCCCATGGCGTCTCCCGGACGATCAGGCCGAGGTCCGCCAGCACGTGCAGCGGCCGCGACAGCGCCGTGGCCGGCTTGCCTAGGCGCGCCGCGAGCTCCGAGACACGTTGGCAGCCCTGCCCGACCAGTGACAGCAGGGAGTTGGCCTGCACGCTCTCGCGCAGGTCGTCGGCCAGCACTCGGTCCGGTTCCTGGTACAGCACGCCCAGCGGGTCCAGCACCAGCGTCCGCATCGCTTCCCAGGTGTCGGCAAAGGGCAGGGCCAGCTCCCAGTAGCGCGGGATCCCGCCCCAGAGCGCGTAGGCGTCGAGGACCTGGCGCGCCGAGGAGAGCCCCAGGGCTTCGCCCAGCCAGGCCGCCCCCAGCGGCCGGAGGCGCAGAATCTCCCGCGCCCGTCCATAGAGCGGCGCATCCGCGGCCAGCACCAGCCCATGCATCATCCGCTGCGACGAGCCGCAGACTACCAGATGCACCGGCTTGGCGCCGCCGCTGTCCAGGGCCTTCTGCAGCAGCCCGGGCAGCTCGGGGCTGGTCGCTACCAGGAACGGGAACTCGTCCAGGGCCAGGACCGCACCCGGCGGGGCATCGGCCTGCCAACGCCGCAGCAGGGCCTCCCAGTCCGGGTACTCCACGCGGTCGAAGTCCGGTAACTGGCCGGCAATCACCGTGGCCAATGCCCGACGCTGAATGGCCGCCTCGCGCAGATCGCTGCAGTAGTAGCCCCCCGCGGCCTGGGCCCCCAGCGCCTCCAGCAGCAGACGCGACTTCCCCGTGCGCCGCCGACCATACACGCAGGCGAACGTGCCCGTCTCGGCCGCAAAGGCCCGCCGCAGCCGGGCCAGTTCCTCCCGGCGATCCAGAAACGGCAGTGCCATACCAGCCTCCGCAGATTATGCACCCGGTGCATTATGTCTATTGTGTATACTATTCGCAGAGGACAGCCCCTGCAAGCCGCGCGGGCCACAGCGGCACCCCGTGGGCGCCAAGATGATCTCATTGGGGCTCTGCCCCGAACCCCGCCGGGGCGACGCGTCTCCCCGGACCCCTCGGTCCTGGCGCGAAGACCGCGGCACACCTGCGCTGCATCGGCAGGGCACAGGCCTGCTGACGATGCCGCGGTCTTCGCGCCGGCAGAACGGGAGGTCTGGAGGGCCGTGGTCCTCCAGCAGGGGTCTGGGGGCGGAGCCACCAGAGGATCAGTGCGGGCGCAGACTGCAATCGCACCTCTCTGCGACTGGCTGCGCCCTTGTGCCCAGAGTGGCTTGACAACCGGCGGGATGGGCGTTAGTCTCGTCGCGGAATGGCGCGCGGTAGATAGGATGGGGGATTGACGGCATGCCGTCGGAGCAGACACTCGCGGAACTCTTCACCAAGGGGCTGCTGCCCATCCGCCAGGGCGCGCTCTTCCGGCAGGCCCTGGCCCCAAATTCCTCGCCGCGCCTCCCCGACCGCGTCGCCGGGATGCTCTTCGGCCTGGCCATCGGGGACGCCCTGGGCAACACCAGCGAGGGCATGCTGCCCGCGGAGCGGCGTCGCTGCCATGGCGAGACCACCGACTACCTCCCCAACCGCTACGCCGAAGGCCGCGCGGTCGGGCTCCCGTCGGACGATACCCAGCTCGCTTTCTGGACCCTGGAACGCCTGCTGGCCGACGGCTGCCTCGACCCCGACCACGTCGCCCGCGCCTTCACCGCCAATGGCCGAATCTTCGGCATCGGGGGGGCCGTACGGGAGTTCCTGGCCAACGTCAAGGAGCGCGGCCTGCCGTGGTTCAAGGCCGGCGCCGAGTCGGCAGGCAACGGCGCCCTGATGCGCATCGCGCCCGTCGTCATCCCGCACCTCCGAAATGGCGGCACCGGCCTCTGGGCCGACGCCGTCATCGCCGCCCTCATCACCCACCGCGACAGCATGTCCATCGCCTCATGCGTGGCCTTCTGCGGCATGCTGACCGACCTCATGCGAATGACCGCGCCACCGCCGCCCGAGTGGTGGACCGCGCGCTTCGTCGAACTCGCCGGGCCGCTGGAGGCCACCCGCTACAGCCCGCGCGGCGGCGCCTTCACGGCTTTCCACGGAACCCTCGCCGAGTTCGTTGCCGAGGTCGTGCCCGCCGCCCTCCGTGAGGGTCTCTCCGCCGTGGAAGCTTGCAACCGTTGGTACTCGGGGGCCTATCTCATGGAGACCGTCCCCTCAGTCCTGTTCATCCTCGCCCGCGACGGTCACGACCCGGAGCAGGCCATCATCCGCGCCGTCAACGACACCAAGGACAACGACACCATCGCCACCATCGTCGGCGCCGCGGTCGGCGCCCTCCACGGCCAGCAGGCCCTCCCCCCCCCGCTGGCTCGCTGGCCTCCTCGGCCGCACCCGCGCCCCCGCCGACGACGGCCACGTGCAGGAACTGGTGGTGGAGGCAAGGCGGTTCCTGGAAGTGCGTTGAGGGGGGCCGACGGGGGCTTAGACGGATGTTCCATCCGTCTCTAAGCTGAAACCATTGCCATGCAGTGCTTTGTCGGATTTTCGCCTTAGTTGTGTAGTCACTAATATAGGTTTATTTTACAAGCATAGTTGCAATACAAATATAGACCC
>JAAYZO010000522.1 GCA_012514865.1 Lentisphaerota bacterium
CGACGGTGTCCGCCGGCAGTGGCGGCGAGCGCAAGGCCAGCCTGGCCGAGCTGTATGTCTTCGACATGGCCACGCGCACGATCGAGTGGCGTGAGCCGGTCCTGCCGGGCATCAACGGCTACAACGCCATGCTCAAGGGCCCCGGCGACCTGGTCTATGTGATTGCCGACCGCCGCCACCTGGTCGTCTTTGACGCCGCGCGGCGCGCGATCGTGCATCAGCAGGACCTCGAGCCGAGCTTCGGCCTGACCAACTCGCAGCAGGGACCGCGTGTCTTCGTGACCACGCCCGAGGGCGATATCTACCTCCTCATGGTCAAGGGCATCGCCCGCTTCGATCCCAAGAGCTACGAAGTCAGCATGGTGGCCGAATCGCCGGTCGCGATCGGACCCGGCGGCGACTACCTCAACGGCCGCATCTACTTCGGCAACGGCTCGCACCTCTACAGCTACGAGCTGCCGGCACGCCAGCCCTGAACGCCGCGGCGGTCGGACCCGCGCCCTCCGAGGCCGCCCCGGCGGCCTCGGAGGGGAGGGTCCTTCAGGAGCCCGGCGGTGCCGACGGACCGCCGAGCTGACCGCAGGCCGCCATGATGCTCCGACCGCGCGGCCGACGACAGCGCACCGGCAGGCCCTCCTCCTGAAGCCAGCCGATGAAACGCTCGACCTCGCACGCCTCCGGCGCCCGCGTCAGCGGCTGACGGCCCGGGTTGTACGGGATGACGTTGACCATCACCCGACCCAACGGCGCGCAAAAGGCCGCCAGGCGGCGGACGTCGGCGCGGCTGTCGTTGATCCCGGGCAGGAGGCACCAGTTGACCCCGAGGGCGAAGTTGCGGCGTTTCGGGTAGGCCGCCAGGGCCGCCTGCAGGGCCGCCAGGGGCGTCTGGCGGTTGCGCGGCATGAGTCGATCCCGGGTGGCATCGTCGGCGGCGTTGAGGCTGATGGAGAGCCCCAGGCGACGCCAGCCCAGGGCCGCGAGGCGTTCCAGGCCGGCGGGCAGGCCGGCGGTGCAGACCGTGAAGCGCTCGCGGGCGAGGTCGGGCCCGCGCGGGTCGGTGAGGGCCTGCAGGGCAGCGATGAGGTTCTCGGTGTTGTCGAGCGGCTCGCCCATGCCCATGAAGACGAGGTTGCGCGGCTGCCACCCGAGGCGTCGTGCGGCGACCCACTGTCCGGCGATCTCAGCCGGCGTGAGCTGCCGGTGGAGGCCCTGCCGGCCGGTCTCGCAGAAGGCGCAGGCCTGTCGGCAGCCGACCTGGGTCGAGACGCAGAGGGTGCTCGACTGCCCGCCGGCGACCGGGATGGAGACCATCTCGATGGTGCTGCCGTCGGCCAGGCGCAGGCGGCACTTCGCGGTGGTCCCGGCGGGGCCGTCCTCGGTGTGGACCTCGGCGGGCGCCGGGACAGCGGCGTCGACGGCGTCGCGCCAGCACGCCTCGAGGCCGTCGGGGAGGCCGAGGGCGCGCCAGGCGTCGCGGTAAACCCGCAGGGCGCGCTCGCGGCCGCCGGGGAGGCCGTCGACGGCGCTGGCGAAGCCGTCCGCAGTCATCCCGAAGAGCGGCGCCGGGAGGCTCATGCCGGGCGCTCCAGGAAGACGCCCGGGAGGGCTCCGGTGTGGGTGCCGTCCTCGAGCACGACGGTGCCGTTGACGATCACCACGGCGATGCCCTCGGCGTAGCGGTGCGGCTCGTCGAAGCTGGCGCGGTCCACGACCCGGAGCGGGTCGAAGACCGTGATGTCGGCCATGGCGCCGCGGCGCAGCACGCCGCGGTCGCGCAGGCCCAGCCGGGCTGCCGGCATCGCGGTCATGCGCCGCACCGCCTCCTCCAGGCTGAAGAGGCCCTGCTCGCGGCAGTAGCGCCCCAGGACCCGCGGGAAGGTCCCGTAGAGCCGCGGGTGCGGGTGGCCGGCGCCGAAGGTGACGCCCCAGCCATCCGAGGCGACGATGGTGTGCTCGTCGCGCAGAATCCGCACCACATCGGCCTCGTCCATGGTATGGAAGATGCACATCGTGTCGCACGACGCCGGGCGCTCACCGGCCAGCTCCATGGCGACGTCGGCCATGTCCCCATAGACATCGCGGGCGCCGCGCGCTGCCGCGATGTCGGCGAAGGTCTTTCCGACCAGGTCGGGCCGTGTCGAGGACGACGCGATGCGGATGCGGCTCAGGTCGTTGCCGTAGACATGCGCGTAGCGCGCCACCACCTCGGCGCGCAGGCGCTGCCGCGTTGCCGGGTCGGCCAGGCGGGCCCGCGCTGCCGCGTCGCCGCCGGCGCAGACCCAGCGCGGCAGGAGGGTCCCGGCGCGGGCGCAGGAGGCCGTATAGGGGTACTGGTCCGGGGTGACGTCAAGGCCTTCGCGGCGCGCCTTCTCGAGGCGGGCCAGGGTCGCTTCGCTGCGGCCCCAGTTGCTCACACCGGCCACCTTGTGATGCGAGATCTGCACCGGCAGGCCACTGCCGCGGCCGATCGCGATCGACTCCTCGATCGCCTCCATGACGCCGTCGCTCTCGGTGCGCATGTGGGTGCTGTAGAAGCCGCCATAGGC
>JAAYZO010000523.1 GCA_012514865.1 Lentisphaerota bacterium
AGACGGCATCCGAGACGGCGTCGGCTGAGAAGGCCGCCGCGGCGGTGGCCGAGGCCGCGCCGACGGCGAGCGAGGGCGGCGAGGCGGCCGCGGCGGGCATCGACTACAAGGCGCAGTATGAGGCGGCCAACGAGCGCTGGCTGCGTTCCCGTGCCGAGTTCGACAACTACCGCAAGCGTGTCCTGCGCGAGGCGACCGAGACCCGCTCGCAGGCTGTCCGGCAGACCGTCAACGAGTTCCTCGGCGTGCATGACCAGCTCAGCATCGCCCTGGTGCACGCCCGTGCCGCCGGCGCGGCGGACGGCTTTCTGCAGGGCCTCGAGCTGATCATGGCCGAGTTCGAGCGTGTCCTGAGCGGCCTGGGCGTGACCCGCGTGCCGGGTGTGGGGCAGCCCTTCGACCCGACGGTGCACGAGGCGATCTCGCAGGAGGCCTCCGCGGAGGTCCCGAGCGGCGCGGTCCTGCATGAGGTTAAGGCCGGTTTTGTGCTGGGTGAGCGCCTGCTTCGTCCGGCGACGGTGGTTGTCAGTACGGGTCCGGCCGCCGCGGTCCGCAGTGCCGCGAGCGCCGACAAGGATTGAGAGGCATCCGGGGGCGGCCGCGGGGCCGTCCGGACGAACAGCGATGGCGAAAGACTACTACGAACTCCTGGGCGTGCCGCGTTCGGCCAGCGCGGACGAGATCAAGAAGGCCTACCGGAAGCTGGCGTTGAAGTACCACCCCGACCGCAACCCGGGCGACCGGGCGGCCGAGGAGAGCTTCAAGGAGATCTCGGCGGCCTATGAGGTCCTGAGCGACGAGAAGAAGCGTCGCCAGTACGACCAGTATGGCCACGACGCCTTCACGGGTAATCGCGGCGCCAGCCCCGGCGGGAACCCCTTCGATATCTTCTCGCAGGTCTTTGGCAACAGCGTCTTCGACACCTTCTTCGGAGGCGGCCAGCGACAGCGTTCCGGCCCCGAGCCGGGCGCGAGTCTGCGCTACGACCTGCAGTTGGAGTTCGAGGAAGCGGTCTTCGGCGCCGAGCGCGAGATCATGATCCCGCGGGCGGAGAACTGCGACCGCTGTCATGGCTCCGGCTGCGAGCCGGGGACCTCGCGGCGGACCTGCCACCACTGCCGTGGGACGGGCCAGGTGACGATGGCGCAGGGCTTCTTCAGCATCAGCCAGCCGTGTCCGCACTGCCGCGGCCAGGGCGAGTCGGTGGACAGCCCCTGCCGGGACTGCCAGGGCGCCGGTCGGGTGCAGAAGCGCAAGCGCATCGCGGTGTCGATACCCCCGGGTGTGGACACCGGGATGAGGGTGCGTGTCGCCGGCGAGGGTGAGGCCGGTGTGCGCGGTGGCCCCCCCGGTGACCTGATCGTGGTCATCCACGTGCGCGAGCATGACATCTTCAAGCGTGAGGGCGACGACCTCCACTGTGAGGTCCCGGTGCCGTTCCACACTGCCGCCCTGGGCGGTAAGGTCCGCGTCCCGACCATCAGCGGCGCGGCGGACCTGACCATCCCGGCGGGGACGCAGAGCGGCCGGGTGTTCCGATTGCGGGACAAGGGCGTGCCCTCGGCGCGCGGTCATGGCCGCGGTGACCAGCATGTCCACATCATGGTGGAGGTACCGACGAATCTCAGCGCCACTCAGAAGCAGAAGCTGCGCGAGTTCGCGGATACCTGCGACGACCGCGTCTTCCCGAACCTGCGGCGCTTCCTCGACCACGCCAAGAAGTTCTTCGAGACGTGAGGAGGAGGGCGCGCGCCGCCGAGGCCGGTGGGGGAGGGGAACGCCCAACGCTCAACGTCGAATGTCCAACGTCCAAGGTTGGGGAGGGGGAGGGGATCCAACCACGAAGGGCACGAAGAGACACGAAGGGAAGGGGGAAAGGGGAAGGGGAAAGAACCACGGATGGACACGGATGGACGCGGATGGGGGAAGAGGGGGGAGTGTCGCGGACAGGTCCGGAGTCCGGAGTCGGGGAGGGGAGCTAACCACGAACGGCACGAAAGGCACGAACGGGAGTGGAAGAGGGCGAGTACGCCCGTGCGTCGGTGGGGGCCGGGCTCCCCGCTTGCTCCCCCTGACCTCCGACCTCTGACCTCCGACCTCCGTGCCCGAGAAGCCCGTCCGTGTTGGTCCGTGTGCGTCCGTGTGCGTCCGTGTCTGGAGCGCGGCGGGCCGCGTGGTCGCGGCCCCCGGAGCGGCCGGGGCCGCCGCAGACACGGCCGAGACGGCCGTGCCACTCTCCGGGAGCGCGGCAATGTGGCCCGGGCGTCCCGCCCGGGTCTTCGGGCGCCGTGGACGGAGTGGACTGGGCGGACGCCGCCGCGGCCGCACCGGATCATGCGCCGGGTCTTGAGGTGCCGTGTGGAGTGTTCGATGGGCAACTTTGGTGGACATAGAGTCGGGCAGTCGGCGCGTCGTCGTCTCCGCTGCCTTCTGGGGATGGTGGTGGTTCTGGCGGTCGGCGTCTCCGTGCTGCCGCGTCTGGGCGCGGCCGAGGCGGTCGGCGCGGCGCCGGTGCCGGCTCACGAGACGGAGGCAGAGACGATTCAGCGTTGCCTCGAGGACGCCGGCAGCGGCGACGTCCTGCGTCGTCGGCGGGCGGTGCTGATTCTGGGCAAATACCGCGCGCCGGTGGCGATGGCGGCGGTGGTGGCGTGTCTGCGTGACGAGGATGACGAGGTGCGCCGTTCGGCGGCGGTGGCGGTGGCCGAGTGGGAGGTCATGCCGCGCTCGGCGCAGGCCGAGATGCTGCGGCTGGTGCGCGACCCGAGTGTGCCGGTGCGGCGAGTGGCCTCGTCGGTTCTGCCCGAGATTCTCGGTGGCCAGCGCAGCCTGGACATGGCGCTGCTGCGGGCGCAGGTGGCGGCGCGTTCCGGCCGTCCGGCGCCGGCGGATCTGGGTGCGGTGCTGTCGTTGCCGGGGCGCGGGGCCGGTGACGCCACGGCCATGGACGGGTCGCCGCTCGAGGGCGCCGCTGTCGCGGGGATCCTCAACGACGCCCTGAGCGACCCGGATGCGACGGTGCGCCGGCATGTCCTCTCGGCGGCGCGGATGGTGCCGGGGGTGCTGACCTGCGAGGCGCTCGAGCCGCTGGTGCGTGATGACGACCGCGAGATCCGCATCCTGGCGGTGCAGGCCTTGGCACAGGTGCGCGGCGAGGAGGCGCGTCGCGCCGGGATCCTCGCCGGGGTCCTGGGCGACCCCGACGTCGGCGTTCGGCGCGAGGCAGCGCGGTCGCTGGGCCGCCTCGGCGGGGATGGCTTCGCCGGCCTGGAGCGTCTCAGTGCGGATGCCGATCCCGGCGTGCGTCTGCAGGCGGTGCAGGAGTTGGTGCAGTTGCAGCATCCCGAGGGCCTGGCCCTGCTCGAGCGTTGTGTCCTGGACGATGCCATCGGCGCGCTGGAGCGTCGCGACCTGCTGCTGTACGCGGGATTCTACGGCGCCGCGGCCGAGCCGCTGCTGCGTCGTCTGGCCGGCTCCTCGTCGGCGGTCCTGCGAGCCGAAGCGATTCGCGGGTTGTCGCGGCTGTCGGGTGCGGATGGCGCCCGACCCGACTTCCTCCTGGCGAGTCTTGAGGACGCCTCCGGCGACGTGCGTCGGGTGGCGGCGCAGGCTCTGGCGCGCTGGGCGGTGATGTCTGGCCGGTCGCAGGGTGAGGCGCCTGCCTGGCCGACGGTGCCTGACCTGGCGGGCCTGCAGGCGAGCCCGTATGCCGACGTGCGGCTGCTGGCGGTGCGGCTGAGCACGCGTCTCGACCCGCTGGCGCGCCTGGAGGTCCTCACCGAGGCCTGTCTCGACGACGACCTCCCGGTGCGCCTCGAGGCCCTGCAGCACCTCGCGGTCCTGGGCACGCCGGCGGCGTTCGAGATGCTGACCCGTTCTCTGGACGACCCGGATCCGGCGGTGGCGATGGCGGCGGTGCGGGCGCTGTCGATGCGGCCGCAGCCGCAGGCCCTGGCGATCCTTCAGGCCTTCCACGAGCGCTGCCGCGATGACGAAGTCCGCGCCGCCGTCGCGGCGGTCCTGGAGGACCTCCGGCCGCCGCCGGCGGTACCGGCCGTACCGGAGGCACCAGGGGCGCCGTCGGCGCCGGTGCGCGGTCCGTACCGCTCCATGCCCCCGCGGGTGGTGCCGCGTCCGGCGCCCGTGCCCCGGACGGTGCCGATGCCGCGTCCGGCGCCGCGCCCGGCGCCGGCGCCCTGACCCGCATGGTCCCTCTCGCCATGCCGCCACGAGCCCGCTCAGGGCGCCGTGGTGTCGAGGCGCCATTCCAGTTCGAAGGCCGCCTCGGCCTGGATGGGCAGGGTGCCGGTGCCGTTGGTGTAGCGGCTGCGGCCGTACCAGCGCAGGGTGTCGACGAGGACGCCCATTTCGCCCTGGAGGAGCTTCAGCTCGAGGAGGATCTCCTCGGGTCGGGC
>JAAYZO010000524.1 GCA_012514865.1 Lentisphaerota bacterium
ACGCCCAACGTCAAGGCCACCGCCGCGCACGCCGCCAATGCCTACGAGAACACGGATCTCTACCACCGCACGGCCGTGCTGGTCTCGCTCGCTGATGAGGCGCACTTCGTCGTGGATATCTTCCGCGTCAGGGGCGGCGCGCGACGGGACTACCTCTGGCACGGCCAGAGCGGCTGGAAGGGCGACGACTTCAGCCTCGACCCGGGCGCCAACCCGGCGCCGGAGCCGCGTCCCGGCACCCTCGCCGGGCCGGAGGTGCCCTTCATGGCGGACACCGGCAAGGGGCCGTACGACAGCATCGACGCGCAGCCGAATCGCCGGAGCGGCTACAGCTATCTGAAGGACCTGCAGCTCACCCAGGGCGCGTCCGACTGGTCGTGCCAATGGCGCGTCGGTGACGACAAAGCGACGAGCCTGAACCTGTGGATGGTCGGCGCGCCGGGGCGGCAGGTGATCCTCGCCAAGGGCGAGCACAACGGCGCCCCCGGGCTCTCGCCGTGGGACCGCTACATCATCGCCCGCGATGACAGCAGCGCGACGGGCTCGGAGACGAGTGTGTACTGCGCCGCGTTCGAGCCGGCACAGGGCGCCCCGAAGACACGGCGCGTGACCGGCCTGCCCCTCATCGGCGACATGGACGACGGCCTGCCGGTCGGAGTGAAGGTCGAGACCAGCGCCGGCCGCTTCGTCGTACTCTCCTCGCTGCGGCCGGAACGGCTCTACCGCTTCAAAGACGGCGACAGCACCTACCTCCTCCAAGGCAGTCTCGCGGTGCTCACCCAGCCCGACGCGGGCACGAGCGAGATCGTGCACGTCAACTGCACCAGCGCTGACTTCGGCACGCAGCGGATCGCCAACCGCGGCGCGTACCGGGGAACAGTCGCCGCCCTTGACTTCGACCGGGTCGCGCTGGTCGTGAAGAGCGCAGACACGCTGCCGACCGGAAAGGCCCTCGCCGGCCAGACCCTCACGCTGAGCCGGCCGGAGTGGATCAAGAACGCGGTATTCATGATTAGCGACGTCACCGCGAACGCCGACGGCACCTGGCTCGTCCACGTTGACGGACCGGGATTTGTGAGCGCCGCCGGCACGATCGATCAGGTCAACCCGGACAGCGTCTTCACCAAGGACAGCCTCGAGAAGCTGTTCAACTGCCACCGCCTCTACGATGGCAAGGCCCTCTACACCGCCGACCGCGAGAGGTGGTTCCAGATCGGCACCGCGCGCCCGGCCTACTATGCGGTGGGTGACGTGACCATGACCCTCAACGACCCGCAGGCCGCGGCGCACTTCAAGGTCGGCGACCGCTTCCTCATCATGGACGCCAACCCCGGCTGCGACGTCACCATCAACGCGATCGGGTTCTGAAGCGGCGCGGCCTCCTCGGGCAGGCAGCGGCCCTTGACCGCTGCCACGCCCGTAGGAGAGATCGCGGCGTGGTGCTGTCGACGCCGTTGCGGCTCGTGGACGCGTTCGCGTCTGTGGACACTCGCGCTCCAGCGCGCGCGCCGCGCGGCCGGCGGGAAGGGCACCGCCTGAAGCCGGCCATAGATGGATAGTCCACCAAACCGGCTTGCCGGGGTGGTGAATATCCGACCTTACCCGTTCTCGAGACCACCATGTTCCAGGCCAGGAGATGCGCACTTCCGGGTGAGCCGGCCTCAGGCCATGGTGATGGTGCGCACCTGCTCGTAGTCGGTCTGGCCCATGAAGACCTTGGCGACACCATCCTGGAGCAGGGTCCGCATGCCCTGCTGGACGGCCAGGACGCGGACCTGGTCGGGTCCCGGCCGGGTGACGATCAGGTTCTTCATCTCACGGGTGCCGACGAGGACCTCGTGGACGCCGGTCCGGCCGCGGTAGCCGGTGCCGCCGCAGGCCTCGCAGCCCTTCGGCCGACAGAGGCTCACCTGCGCCAGGTCGATCTGCAGCTCCGGGAAGGCCTCATCGCCGTAGGCGTGCGCCAGGCGCTGCACCTCCTCCGGCGTCGGCGTGTAGCTCTCTTTGCAGTCCGGGCAGAGGGTGCGCACCAGGCGCTGGGCGACGACGCCGACGATGGCATCGGAGAAGTTCAGCGGGTCGAGGCCCATGTCGAGGAGTCGGGTGACGGTCTCCGGCGCCGAGTTGGTGTGCAGGGTCGAGAAGACGAGGTGGCCGGTCAGCGAGGCCTCGATACCGCTGTGGGCGGTCTCCAGGTCGCGCATCTCGCCGATGAGGATGACATCCGGGTCGCAGCGCAGGAACGAGCGCAGGGCGCGGGCGAAGGTCAGCCCGATGGCGGAGCGTATCTGGACCTGCTGCAGGCCGGGCTGGGTGATCTCCACCGGGTCCTCGGCGGTGAGGATCTTGCGGTCGGGGGTGTTGATGCGGGCGAGCAGGGCGTGCAGGGTCGTGGTCTTGCCGGAGCCGGTGGGGCCGACCACCAGGACGATGCCGTGCGGGTGCTCGATCATGGCCTCGAGGGCCGCGGCGTTGGCGGCGCGCAGGTTGAGCCGGTCGAAGGCCATCGGCTTACCGGCTGCCAGCAGACGCATGATGACGCTCTCGCCGTTGACGGTCGGCAGGGTCGCCACGCGCAGCTCCAGCGGCATGCCGCGCAGACGGCAGGTGATCTTGCCATCCTGCGGCAGGCGCGACTCGGCGATGTCGATCTTGGACATGATCTTGACGCGCGAGACGATGTAGCGGACGTGCTTGGCGGGGATCTTCAGGATCTCCCGGCAGAGGCCATCGACGCGGACCCTGACCACGCCCGGCTCGTCGTCCTTGCGGGGCTCGATGTGGATATCGGAGGCCTTCAGAGTGACGGCATCCGAGATGAGCTTGTTGACGAGCTGGATGATAGCCGCGTCGGTCTCGGCGGTCAGCTCGTTCTCCGGGGCATCCGGGGTGGCGCCGTCAGCCAGTTGGAGGGCCTCCTGATCGAGCTGGCCGAGGAGGTCCTCGAGGCCGGCCTCGGGCGGCTCGATGTCCTGGATGACCACCTCGGGCTCGGGCGGCTCGTCGACCGGCTGGATGCCCAGGTACATCAGGATATCCTCTTCGAGGCCGACCATGACGTCGAACTGCCGGCCGCCGAGGATGCGCTGGATGTCCAGCAGGCGGGCGCTGTCGGCGGGGTCGTCGATGAGGATCACCGCGTGCTGGTCATCGCCGGCCACGGGGACCCAGCGATGGCGCACGAGGAAGGGGCGGTTCAGGAGGGCCATGACGGCCTCGGGCATGATGACGGTGGGGTCGTAGCCCATGAAGGGCACCCCGTAGTGGCGTTCCAGGGCCAGGCCGATCGGCTCGTCGCCGAGGCCGAGGTCGCGGCGCAGGATGTAGCCCAGGGAGTGGCGTTGCGCCTGCGCCCGCCGGTGCGCCTCCTCGAACTGGCCGGGGGTGACCAGGCCCTGCTCGACCAGGCTCTGATACGGCCCCGTACTCGTCTCACGGTCGCGCGACAGGCGCTGCCCCAGCGCCGTGGCGAGCTGCTCGGCGAGGTGGCTGTCCTGAGCGGCGAAGCCGCCGGTGAGTTTGTTGGCGATCTCCAGGACGCCCAGGACGGCGCCGCTGCTGGTGATCGGCAGGGCCAGCACCGAGCGCGTGAAGAACCCGGAGGCCTGGTCCTGCTCGTAGTCGAAGCCGAGGCGCGGGTGGACCGCCTGGAGCTGCTCCGGGTCGTAGACGTCGTCGATGACGGCCGTCTTCTGGCTCATGGCCACGTAGCCGGCAATCGAGCCCAGGCCGAGGGGCACCCGCAGCGGCTCGATGTCCGGCACCGTGCAGAAGCGCATCGCCAGAGAGCGCCCGTCGCGGCTGCGCTCGAAGAGCGTCAGGCGCTCGGCGTCGAAGAGCCCGAGAAGCCCGGGCTGCATCTCCTCGAGGGCCGTCTCGAGGCGGTCCGCGTCGTGGAGGTGGTCACAGAGCGCCTGCAGGCGTATCTGGGCCTCGACCGCGCGCTGGTTGGCGACAGCGGCCGATGACGGGCCGGACGAGTGCTGCGAGTTCATGCGGACGCCTTGCTCCGGGGTTCCGTGACCTGCCCACAGGGGCCTCGGCCTAACGTCGCCCGCGGGCCCGCCCGGGTCAAGCCGCTGCACCGCGCCGGCAGGGCCGATCGAAGATCGCGTCAGCGCTCACCTGGCCACCCTGAGGGGGTGCCAGATCGTAGCCGGGGGTCGCGCGAAAGCACGACCCCCGGAAATGCGAACCCACGCACCACGCAGCCTGAAGGGCTGCCAGAACCGGACTTTCAGACAGCCCTGCCGCGCCGG
>JAAYZO010000525.1 GCA_012514865.1 Lentisphaerota bacterium
GAGGTCAGAGGTCAGAGGTCGGAGGTCAGAGGGGGGGGGAGCGCGGAGCGGGGAGCGGGGAGCGGGGAGCGGGGAGTCCGGACCCACAGACGTACCGTCTACCGACGCACCGACGCACGGGCGTGCTCGCCCTCTTCCCTCTCCCTCCCCCCTTCGTGCCGTTCGCAGTTAACTCCCCTCCCCGACTCCGGACTCCGGACCTGTCCGCGACCCTCCCCCCTCTTCCCCCATCCGCGTCCATCCGAGTCCATCCGTGGTTCTCTCCCCTTCCCCTTCCCCTTCCCCTCTTCCCTTCGTGTCTCTTCGTGCCCTTCGTGGTTGGATCCCCTCCCCTTCGCGCAATTCGCCCAATTCGCGGTTACTCCTCCCCGCTCCGCGCTCCACGCTCCCCGCCGGCGGACCGCCGCCACACGGTCACGTCATACCACCGCGTGCGGCCCAGTCGCCACGGCCATCGGTAGGGCGCCGGCGCGTACCGCGCCACCGCCGTCCACTCCGGGCCCATGTCGCCCAGGCAACCACCCAGGCCCGCCCCGCCAACCAGCGCCGTCACGCGCGACGGTATGCCACCCGGCCACGACACCGGCGCCACCACCGCCAGCGTCTCGCGGCAGCGCCGCGCCGATGCGTAGTACGCCTCCGGGCCGCTCACCACCACATCCGACGACGCCAGATGCGCCTCGACCAGGCGCTCCATCGCGCGGTGGTCGCGCTGATCCCACTCCAGCGCGCACGCCGCCAGGCGCAGCGGCAAGCCCACCAGCGCGGCCAGCGCCAAGGCCGCCAGGATCGCCAGGCCGCCCACCCGTCGACGCCGCGCCGCGCCGACGCCCGTCAGGCGGTCAAGCAGCACCAGCGCCGCGCCGAGGGCCGGCACGTAGGCCATCCAGGCATAGAACAGCGTGTACTTCCCCGCCAGCGTCATCCACACCGGCACCCCCAGGCCGGCCAGCAGGCCCGCCGCCGCCACAGCCAAATCCCCGGCGGGGCACGTAGGTCCACGGCGCCGTCCGTGGACCTCCTGGGCGCCAACAGCGCCCGGGAGAGCGCCACTCGGCTCGTGGCGCCCACCTCCGCCTCCCGCCGCACGGCGCCCGCCGGCCAGGCCGCAGGCCATCGTCGCCATCAGGACCGCCAGAAGCGGCACGACGCTGACATCGCGAGCCAGCCCCGCCGGCAGACCCGCCAGGCGTGCGCTCAGCGGCTGGCCCGCCTGCCCGACGGTGAAGGCCGCCACCGCCGAGAGCGTCCCCATGAGGTGGTGCGCCAGCACCCACGCGGGGATGCCCAGCGCGACGCCGGCGACACCCGGTGCCACGCGGCGCCAGCCGGCACGGCCGCCGAGGAGCGTCGCCACGCCCGCCAGGAGTGCCCCATAGGGCAGGAGGTACACGCCGGCCCAGGGCACCGCCACGCCGAGAAGTGCCAGACCCGCGTCACGCCGCCAGTCGCGTCCGGCGGCGTCCGGCCGGGCCGCCAGCGCGACCGCGGTCGCCACCATCAGCATCCCAAGGCCGTCATAGCGGCCGCTGCGCGCCGCCGCCGCGACGCCATGCCCGCAGAGCATCACGCCGACACCGGCCAGACGAAGGCCCGCCGAACGCACCCAGCCGCGACGGCGCACCAGGCCCCACAGCACCACCGCGCTCAAGCCCACCAGGGCCAGTCCCAGCGACCGCGACGCCGTCGCGCTCACCCCCCACAGCCCCATCCAAGGCACCAGCAGGAGGGTATGCAGAGGCCCATTGAGGACCCCCAGCGTCCCCGGCGCCGCCGGCCACGAGGTCACCGTGAAGCCGTGGCCGGCCCAATACCGCACCGCAGCCTCGGAGAACATCACCTCGTCGCCCCAGACCGTCGGCGACCGCGACAGCGTCGCGAGATTGA
>JAAYZO010000526.1 GCA_012514865.1 Lentisphaerota bacterium
TCCCGGGGGCAGGAGGTTGCGGGGGCTTGCGGGCGGTCATAGAGGTGCATCCTGCTATGGTGTGTCTGCCCTACCATAGCATCTTGCACGGCTAGCGCCAGGTCTGATGTAACCGGTCCGTCGAGTTCGGGCGGTGGCGCGCGGCGATGGTAGCGGCGCCTGTGCGCAGGCGCTCTCCAGGCCGCGCGCCGCGCGTGAGGACACGCGCCGCACGAGCCGCCCCGACTCGACCGAGGCATTGCCAGGCGAGGCCCGGGCGGCGTTGACCGCACCGGGGTCGCGGGCTATCCTTGTAGGAGCCGCCCGGTGCCACCACGGCGCCGGGGGCCGCGGCGGTCGCCGTCTACGAGGAGAGCGCGAGCATGAAATTCGTATTGTTCAGCAAGCACTGGCCGGGCCTGAGTGTCGCCGAGATGATCGCACGGACGCAGGCGGCCGGTGCCGATGGCATGGACCTGGCCGTCCGGGCCGGCATGGCCGTGAACCCCGAGAATGTGACCACGGCCCTCCCCGCGGCCCTGCGGGAGGTCCGCGCCGCCGGTCTGGATATCCCCATGGTCACCACCGAGGGCAACTTCATCGACCCGACGGCGGCGGCGAGCGAGCAGTTGGCGGCGGCGATGGCCGAAGCCGGCGTGAAGATCGCGAAGCTGGGGTACTGGCCGTACCGCGTGGGCGAGACGCCCTACTGGGAGACGGTGACCAGGATCCGCAGGGCCCTCGAGGGCTTCGAGGCCCTGGCGCGGCGCTTCGGAATCACCTTCTGCTACCACACCCACAGCGACTACTTCGGCCTGAACGCCGGCAGCATGATCACCCTCCTGCGCGACCGCGACCCGCGGTACATCGGCGCCTACCTGGACACCGGCCACCTGTACTACTGCGGCGAGCCCTTCGCGATGGCCGCCGACATCGCCAGCCCGTACCTGACCCTGGTGTCGTTCAAGGACACCTTCTTCAAGCGTCAGAACCCCGCGACCGAGGAACTCCCGGTGTGGCGTCGGACGATCGTCCCGGCCGGCCACGGCGTGGTGCGCTGGCCCGACGTGATGAAGACCCTGCGCCGCGTCGGCTTCGACGGCACGGCCAGCGTCCACTGCGAGTTCACGGCGCCGACGCCCGAGGAGTTCGCCGCGCTGCAGAAGCGCGAGGTGGCCTTCCTTCGGCAGCGCTATGCCGACGCCGCGTCGTGAGGATCGTCTGGCTGGCGGTCAACGCCTCCCACGCGCATGCGTCGCTGGCGCTGCCGCTGCTGCACCTGGCCTGCAGCGCCCAGGGTGAGCTGGCGTGGGAGGCGGTGTCGTCGACCCTCCATGACGACCCCGGCGCCCTGGCCGCGGCGGTCGTGGCCCGCGAGCCCGACGTGGTCGCGGCGACCCTCTACCTCTTTAATAGCGGCCTGGTGCTCGAGACCCTCTCGCGGGTGAAGGCCCTGCGGCCGGGCTGCACCACGATCGTCGGCGGCCCGGAGTGCCTGGGCGAGGTCGGCGACCTCTTCGCGCGCCACCCGTGGGTCGACCTGGCAGTGCGCGGCGAGGGCGAGGCCGTCCTGCCGGAGCTCCTCGAGCGCCTGCGCCGCGCCGTGGCGCCGTCCGGCCTGCGCGGGGTCTGCTGGCGTGCCGCCGACGGCACACTCCACGACGACGGCAGCCGCGCCGTCAGCCGGTCCTGGCCAACGGCGCCGCCGCCCTGCCGGAGCCCGTTCTTCGACACGAGCCGCGCCTTCGTGCAGATCGAGACGAGCCGCGGCTGCCGCGGCGCCTGCGCCTACTGCACCTCCTGCCGCGACCTGCCCCTGCGCCAGCGCCCCCTCGCGGCCATCCGGGATGAGCTGGCGGCCCTGCGCGATCGCGGCGTGCGCGAGGTGCGCGTCCTCGACCGCACCTTCAACGCCCCGGCCGGGCGCGCCGGCGACCTCCTGGCGCTCTTCCTCGACGAGTTTCCGTCGATGCGCTTCCATCTCGAGATCGACCCGGCCGGCCTCAGCCGCGGCCTGCGCGAGCGGCTGCGGCGAGCGGCGCCGGGCGCGCTCCACCTCGAGGCCGGCCTGCAGACCACCGCGCCAAGGGCCCTCGCCGCCTGCGGGCGACAGGCCGACCCGGCACGCGCCCTCGATGGCCTGCGTTTCCTGGTCCACGAGACGGCCCTGCCGACCCATGTCGACCTCCTGGCCGGCCTGCCGGAGCAGACCCTGTCGGATGTCGAACACGATATCGAGGTCCTCCTCGACCTCGGCCCGGCCGAGATCCAGCTCGAGGTCCTCAAGGTCCTCCCCGGGACGCCCTTCTGGGGTTCGGCGAAGGCCCTCGGCCTCTGCCACGCGCCCCTGCCGCCGTACGAGGTCCTGCAGACCCCCGCCTGCGACGCCGCGGGGCTGCGCCGGGTCGTCGCCTGGTCGCGCTGCCTGGACCGCTTCTACAACGCCGCGGCTCTCCAGGCCGTCGTTCGCGAGGCAGTCCGCACCGGCGGCGGTGTCGCGGTCTTCGCGGCGGCCTCGGAGGCCGACCTCGGCACGGCGCCGGCCGCCCTCGAGCGGCGCTTCCGCTTCCTGGCGGCGAGCGCGGCCGACAGGCCTGGCCTGCTGGACGCGGTGCGCCTCGCCTGGCTCCGCGCCGGGCTGAGTCCTGCCGATCCCCTGCCCGGCGCCGCGCCGTGGAAGCAGCCCCTGCCGGCGGGGGCGCGCTGGCAGGCGCAGCCCCCGGCGGGATCGGGCGCGACGCAGCGCCTCTGGCGCCTGGCGCTCTCGGACCGCGTCGTCTGGGTCCTCTACGACCGCGGCCAGGATGAACGCCGCCCGATCGCCTTCGCCGAACTGCCCGCCGGTGCGGCGGCGACGTAGGTCAGGGAGGGCGGAGTTCAGAGTTCGGAGTTCGGAGTTCAGAGTTCGGAGTTCGGAGTTCGGAGTTCAGAGTTCGGAGTCCGGAGTCAGGAGGGCGGAGGGCGGAGGGCCACAGCTCCGCCTGGCTCCCTCCGGCGTTCGGCGTTGGGCCGCGGGGACGCGGCCCTTGGGCTCGGGACACGGACGGACACAGACCCGCACGGACGGACACGGACACGATCTTCGGGCACGGGGTCGGGCCACGGGCCGCGGGGGTCGGGTGTCGGGGGTCGAGTGTCGGCTCTACCGGGCGTCGGGCCTCGGGCGTCGGGCGTCCGCAGTCGAAAACTTGCCAGAAAAGCAAGTTTACGACGGATAGTAGCACGGACGGCCACGGACGGGGCCTTGCCGGCTCCGGCGTTGGGCATCCGGCCTCGGGGGTCGGGGGGAGCAGAGTTCTGAGTTCGGAGTTCGGAGTTTCGTCTGGCTCCCGCGGGCGTTGGACGTTGGACGTTGGGCGTTCGGCGTTGGGCGTTGCCTCTTCCGGGGGTCGGGGGTCGGGCCTCGGGCGGCGGGCGTCGCCGAGGGTCGCGGAGCGAGAGGCGAGGACGAGGACGAGGACGAGGGAGAGAACGGGAACGAGGGACGAGGACGAGGACGAGGACGAGGGAGAGAACGGGAACGAGGGACGAGAACGAGAACGAGGACGAGGGAGAGAACGGGAACGAGGACGAGGGAGAGGGACAAGAGGCCGGTGTTCAGAGGTCGCTCTCCCGTGGGCTGGCAGTCAGAGCTGCGTCGGGGAGGCACATTCGGGTGTGTACGGAGGAGTATCCGCTGCAACCCGCCGGCGGGGCGGCGTGTCTGTGCCAGCGGTTGCGGCATGGCCAACGCGCGGTACATTGCCGACACGGGCGGCGGGCGCCGGACGCACGGCCGACGCATCACCGCCCCACGACAGGCTCAACAGGACACGGCATCCTCTCATGCTTGCCCTTGCGCTCAATGAGATCACCCGCCGCCGCGGACGGGCCTTCCTCGCCATCGTCGGCTTCCTCCTCGTCGCCCTCCTCGTGGCGGCCGGGCACTGCCTCGGGCAGGCCATACGGAAGGCCACCGCCGAGCCCATGGAGGTCACCGGCGCCGACCTGGTGGTCGTGCGCCAGGTCATCCCCTGCGCCTTCGCGGTGGTGAAGCTCCCCAAGGACCTCGGCGCCATCACGGCGGACGAGGTCCGCCGGATCGGCGCGGTCCCCGGCGTCCGGGCCGTGGCCGGGTCGCTGGTGGTGTGGGCCTTCCACGACGGCCAGCCGACCGTGGTCACCGGCGTCGTCCCGGGCAGCGTCAAGACCGGCCCCCTGCGCCAATACCGCGACGGCGAGCGCTGCTGCGTCCTCGAGTCCGGCCGGCTCTTCGACCCGAGCCGCAACGAGGCGGTCCTCGACAAGGAGTACGCCGACCAGCTCGGCGTCAGTGTCGGCTCGACCGTCCACCTCGGCCCGCGCGAATTCACCGTCTGCGGCATTCTCAAGGTCGCCGGGGTGGCGGTCATCGGGGGCGGCCAGGCCTACGTGCCCCTGCAGGCCCTCCAGGAGATGCTTGGCGAGGGCGACGTCGTCGACTACGTCTTCGTCAGCGCCGAGGCGGACGCCGACCTGGCGGCGATCAGCGCCGGCATCGAGGCGATCATCGGCGAGGGCTGCCAGGTCTCGACGCAGGACTCCCTGCCCGGCCAGATCAGCCGTTCGGCGGCGGTGACGGCGGCCGGCTCGGGCGCCTTCGTGGCCCTGATCGTGGTCATCGGCGGCCTGCTGGTGGTGCGCTCGGCCCTCGCGGCGGTGCGCGAGCGCGTCGTCGAGATCGGCATCCTGCGCGCCGTCGGCTGGCGCCGTCGCCATGTGGTGGCGCTCCTCGGCTGGGAGACGATCCTCCAGGGCGTCCTCGGAGCGGTCCCGGGGGTGGCGATCGGCTACGCGGTCGCCTTCCTGATCTGCAGCCAGCTCAACCTGAGCCTGCCGGCCAGCTTCAACTCGTACCCGCCGTGTGCCACGACCGAGCCGGCCCTGGCGCTGACCCTGCAGCCGCAGGTGACCCTCGCCGGCGTCGGCCTCGCCCTGCTGATCACCGTCGCCCTAGCCCTCGCCGCCGGCCTGATCGCCGGGCGCTACGCCGCCTCGCGAGCCCCGATGGACTCCCTGAGACAACCCTGAGGATACAGGCAGCGCCGGCCGTGCGGACCGGCGGAAAGGCCGCCATGAGTCAGACCGTCATCCAGGCCGAGAACCTCCGCCGGGTCTACCCCCGGGCCGACGGCGACATCGCCGCCCTGGCCGAGGTGACGCTGGCGGTCCAGGCCGGCGAGACGGTCGCCATCACCGGGCCCTCCGGGTCCGGCAAGAGCACCCTCCTGTCGCTGATCGCCGGACTCGACCGGCCCTCGTCCGGTGAGCTTGTGGTCCTCGGCAAGCGCCTCGGCGACCTCAGCGAGGACGACCTCGCCGACCTGCGCCGACGGCACATGGGCTTCGTCTTCCAGAACTACCACCTCATCCCGACCTTGACGGTCTGGGAGAACGTCATGCTGCCCCTGCTCCCGCAGCTCGGCAACTCACTGAACCTGCGCGGCCGGGCCCTGCACTGCATCGAGCATGTCGGCCTCGAGAAGCGCATTCGGCACCTCCCGGGCGAACTCAGCGGCGGCGAGCAGCAGCGCGTCGGCCTGGCCCGGGCCTTGATCAACGACCCGGCGCTCATCCTGGCCGACGAGCCGACTGGCAACCTCGACGCCGAGTCGGCCGAGGCGATCCTCGCACTGCTCTTCAACCTCGCCGCCGGGCATTCCCGGACCGTCCTGCTCACCACCCACGACCGCCGCGTCGCCGAGCGCTGCTCGCGCGAGGTGCGCCTGCGCGACGGCCGGCTGGCGGCGAACCGCCAAGGAGCTACCGCATGAACCGGCATCGTCTGAGTGCCTGCCTGGCCGCGTGCATGGCCCTGGGAGTGGCCTGGGGAGCCGACACGCCGGCCCTGCGCCTGACCGCCTATATCAATGTCGCTTCGGGCTGCCAGCGGCCTACAGAGGCGTTCCTCCAGGACCTGGCACGGCGCTACGCCGGACGGGTCGCCCTGGAGATGGTCGACTTCGGCAGCCCGGAAGGCCAGAAGCGCTGGAAGGCCGATGGCCACCACTGCATGACCATCACCCTCGACGGCTCGAGCCAGGCCACGATCGTCACCAAGGGCGTCGAGGTGGCGGTGTCCTTCACCATGCCGGCCGGCCACCTCTGGCTCCATGAGGACCTCGAGACCGCGGTGCGGCAGCGCCTCGACGGCATCGCCCCGGCGGACCGTCGCGGTCCCGCGCTGAGCCTGCGCCGCGAGCCCCCGCCCGCGGCGGTGCTGGCCGACGACGCGGTCATGGCCGAGCTGCCGAGCGCCGAGGCCGCCGAGCGGCTCCTGGCGAGCCTGCGCCAGGCGGCCGAGGCGCGCCCGATCATCCAGGACGACTTCGCACTTGATCTCGCCGCGGGCCAGGCCACAGTAAGCCTGCGCGGCGTCCCGGTGCTCGCCCTGGCCGGCAGCGCCGATGAGGCCGCCGGCACGCAGGCGGCCGCGACGTTCGAGCGGCTGGTGAAGCCCTTTCCGCGCGTGGCCAGGCCGTTTGCGGGTCAGGTGCCCATGCGGATGCGGAGGTGACCACGGTGTCTCCCGGTGGCATGGATGATCAGCAGTGGAGCGTGGCGGAGCACGAGGCCAGCGCCGAGTGTTTTGCCAGCGCTGAGGCGCGTTTCGAGTACGAGAAGGCGCGGCGGCTGCGCCGGGTCGGCCTGCTGCTGGGCGGCGCCGTGGCCCTGATTGTCTTCGGCGTCTTCATGTACCGCCTCGGCCGCGGCGGCGCCGCGAGCGACCACGACGCCGGCCACGCCGCCGAGGCTCCGGCGGCCCTCGGCGTCGATCCGATCGGCTCGCCCGACGCCAGCGTCAAGGTCCTGGCCATCGTCCCGGCCGGCTCGGACTGCCACAGCGGCATCATCGCCTTCCTCAAAGACGTCGCCACCAGGCAGCCGGACCGCATCCGCGCTGAGTTCACCACCATGGAGGCCTACGGATCCGACAACCTGACGGCCCTGATCGGACAGGTCTGCGCCGCCGTCCTCATCAACGGCTCGTCCGAGGTCACGATTCAGCACGACGGCATGGACCACCGCCTGTCCCTGGTGGGTACCGAGCCGACGCACTACACCCTGGCCGACGTCGGCGCGGCGATCACCGCGGTCTACACCGCGCACTACGGCGCCCCCGAAGAGCCCCTCTACGACGCCGCTGCCTGCAGCGGCCCCGGGGGCGACTCCTGCAGCGGCCCGCCAGGCGCCCCGGGCGCCGCGGGCCAGACCCCGGGCGAGCCCCTGGTCCTCCCCGGCTTCCGCGAGATGCAGCGCCTGCCCGCCAAACAGCCATAGCGGCATGGCGGCGCGGCGGTGACGGCAGCCCCGCCCGGCAGGGCGACGTGCCGCCGTGGCCGGGCCGGGCGGGCCGGGCGGATCCGACCGATCGGACGGATCCGTCGGATCAGACGGATCACCCCCTTCCCTGCGGCCGCCGGCCGCTTAAACAGCCGGGGCCCGGCCAGTGGCGCCGGGCCCCATCCGAAACGACGTCACGGCTGACGTCGACCTACTTCTGCTCGCGCTTGTCCTTGTCGTAGAGCTGATCGCCGGCCACGCCGCCGCCAGCCGCGCCGAGGACGCCGCCGATGACCGCCCCCGTGCCACGGTTGTCGGGACCGCCGATGGCCGCACCGGCCGCGGCACCAAGCACCGCGCCCGCGCCGGCGCCCACAGCGGCGCCCTTGTGCTCCTTGAGGGTCTCACAGCCCACCAGGCCAGCCATCGCGACCACGCACACGCCGCTCTTGATCCACGTCGATACGCTCATCGGGAACCCCTTTCCTTGAAAGCCGCCTGGCCGGCGGCAACACCACCAAACGTGATCTATCAGACCTCCCCGACGGCCGCTGTGTTCCCCCGGCGCAGACAGAAAGCCGACGCAGGCCGCCCCAGCGGGGGTCGCGCTCGGCGCGGACGAGCGACCCCCGGCGTCGCCGCAGACCCTTGGGCGCCATGCACCGAGGGGATGCTGGCGGTCAGTCCTCGACCCGGATGACCTCCAGCCAGTCGCCGACGTGGTACTCGTAGAGGGGCACCTCGCGGCCTAGGTAGCGCTCGCGCAGGACGTCATCCGGGAGCGCCTCGACCAGGTGGATGGCCGGCGGCTGGCTGTTGGAGACGCCCTCGACGATGGGCGCGTCGGGGGCATCGCCGAGGCGCGCGCCGTGGTAGAGGTCATGGCCGCGGTCGCTCGGCCGGCCGTCGGCGGTGAGGTGGCCAGTGACGAAAGGCCCGCGGTTCCTGATCCGCAAGGCTCCGTTCTCGACGCCCTCGACGACGAAGCGGCTGAGTTCAGCCGTGTGCTTCAGGGTCAGCCGCAGGCCGGCGTCGATGACGTCGACACGCGCCACCTCGAACTGGGCTGTGCGGCGGTCGTTGTAGATGCGCACGCGCGTCCCCGGCGCCACCTGGCGCGCGAAGGCGTCATCGGCGGCGTCAGCGGTCAGGCTCATCGTGGCGTGGTCGGTCGCGGCAATCCGTGCCCGCAGCGAGCCGACCTCGGGCCGGCCGTCCCAGTGGCCGATGCGCACGTCGCGCGTGACCTGGCCGTTCTCGAGGGACCGCACCCGCACCCCGACCGGCCGCGGGCCGGTGGTGCGGCTGGGGCCCTCCGGGACGTGGATCGTCACCAGGTCCTCACCGCCGGTGCGGCTGACGCGCAGTTGCAGCGGCGCCTCGGACAGCACGGCGATGCCCGACACCGTCGGCGTATCCTGATAGGCATCGAGGATGCTCAGGAAGCGGCTCGCCCGGCCACCCGGCGCCTGGCGCCGCACGAGCAGGAAGTCGAGGGCCTGGTCCTGAGGCCAGGCGGGGCTCCGGCCGCGGCCCATGACCGCCTCGGCCGCGCCCCCCAGCGGGATCACGTGCAGACGCAGGGCATCGCCCTCCGGCAGGCCGGACCGCCAGGTCCAGACCGCCGGCGCGGCCAGCGGCGCGCGGCGGATGTCGGCCAGGAAACTCGGGAAGTTCCCCTTGCGGTAGTGGAAGCCAAATCGGCACGTGTACGCCGAGAACCTCTCGACCGCCGGACCCGCCAGCGTCCCCGTCTCCTGCGCGACCCAGTCGAGCCCAGGAACCTCCGGCTCGACCAGCATCGCGTGCCAGCTCTGGTCATGCTGATCGCCGCCGTTGACGCTGAACAGATCGACGAGATAGAAGGCCGTGTCGCTGACGTCGATCATCACGACGAGGCGCTCGTAGAGGTCGCAGGGGTGATTCGCCGCGCCTTCCAGGCGGCTGAAGCTGAAGCCGTCGATGTAGGGGTCGTGGAAGGCGCAGACGGCGTGGACGCCGCGCCGTTCGGCGATGAAGCGGGTGCCGTTGCCATAGAAGCGCGGGGTGGTGAACGGCCTTTCGTTGATGGTCACGGTGTTGTGCGCCATGCTGTTGCGGTCCCATGGCGCGGCGTAATCCCAGGTCTTCGGGTAGCCGATATCGGGGAGGACGTCCAGGCCGAAGGCGTGCAGCCAAAGGGCGAGCTGGTCATCCTGGCGGTGCCCGACAATCGAGGAGGCATTCAGCACGGCGCTGCGCCTGTGCGGCCCGGCACCGGATTCGAGGAAGGCGACGCCGTAGCCATCGATCAGGCGCGTGCCCCGCCGGATCTCGGAGGACGGCTCGGCCAGCGCCGCGCGCAGGGCCTCCAGCGGAAACTGCTCCCACAGCGGCGCCGGATGGAACTCGCCGGTGGACAGGTCGACCGCGGCCCGGGCGTAACGCGGGTCGCCCCAGCGCCGGAAGGCCTCGACGAACTCGTGACCCATGGCGGCGTGCTTCACGGCGTCCAGGCGCCGCCGCGGCGCCGCGATGCCGCCGTTGTCGCCAATGTCCGGGTAGAGGCAGTCGGCGACCAGGATATCGATGGCGTGGTCGAACAGCGCCCGGCCCTTCGGGTGCGCAAGGAGGTCCGGACAGCGCTCCGCCGTCAGCACCTCGGGATGGCGCGCCCGCAGGCACTCGGCCAGCCGCGCCAGGCGCAGGAAGCTGAACTTGATGCGGTTGTAGTTCGGGCTCTCGTGGCCGCCGCCGTCGCGGCTGAGGCCGTTGATCAGGATGTGCGCCGTCGCGCCGGCGCCGTGGTAGGCCCAGTCGACCAGGTCCAGGCTGTTCGGATGGCGCTCGGAGACGTCATCCAGAGCGACCGCCACGGCCATCGCCGCGGTCTGGTGGTGGCCCTCGTTGCCACGCAGATGCCCCGCCAGGATCGCCTGCGCCCCGGCCCGCAGGATGTAGTCCTCGACGTAGGCGCGGAGGTCCTCGCCGTTCGCGACCGGGACGCCCTTGCCCTGGACATAGGCGAGCAGGCGCGCGTCGCCGGCGATGGTCTCGCGCAGGGCATCGTAGGCCAGGGCGATGCGCTCGAGGTGGATATTCTCCCAGATCAGGTCGTGAACCAGGCCGCCCTTCTTGCCGCGGTAGTACGGATGCTCGTTGTTCCACGGCCCCAGGTACGTGCGCTCGAAGCGGTTCTCCCGGTGCGCGAAATCGGTGCCATCCCAGCCGTAGTTGGGGTACTGGGTCGCCAGACGGACCATCAGCAGCGCGCCCTTGTAGGCATAGCCCGCATCGCCGGTCAGGAGGTACGCCTGCGACAGGCTGCTGAGGGTCGGCACCACCACGGTGCCGTACACCATCGCGGCGTACTCCTTGAGGAAGTGATAGCGCTGGCCCTGGTAGACGCACCCGGTGCCGTCGTCCGGGAAGGCCCCGCCGGTCATGTCGCCGCGGTGGTAGGCGTTGCTCGGGTACCACTCGCCCCCGAGCGGGCAGCGGATCTGGTACGGGTGCCCGAGCGGGTCGATGGACCACGGGCACCAGACATTGACCTTCCGGACCTCCTCGCCATGGACCGGACAGACGGCGCGGTTCTCGTTCAGGTCATACGTCCGCGGGATGCTCGTGTCCGGCTGCAGGAGCCAGAGGTCGTCGTCGGCGAGCGCGGCGTAATCGCGGGCCGCGGTGACCTCCGGCCCGAGGTAGTACTGGATCGCGTCGCCGCGGTTCAGGATGCGCTCGCGCTGCTCGCGGGCCCAGTCGAAACGGCGCACGTTCTCGAGGCCGGCCGCAATCCGCGCCGGCGTGTAGTAGCAGCCGCTCGTCAGCGACGGCAACGCCGCATCAGCCGCCGCCAGCGCCGCGGCGGCAGACACCAGGGAA
>JAAYZO010000527.1 GCA_012514865.1 Lentisphaerota bacterium
ACGCGGTCGCCGTCCTGGATGGCCGTCGCGTAGCCGACGAAGGCGCCCTCCCAGGGCCGGTCGAAGTCCATGGCCCGTCCGGCGAACTCGGGCGAGTGCAGGCGGAGCTGCGCCCCCTGACAACGCTCGATCAGCCAGTCGTCGACGAACAGCTCGAGGCGCGTTCCCAGTTCCAGCGTGCTCATGGCCCAGTCCTCCTCGCACAGTTCCTCGCACACCCCGCGTCGCCACACCGTCGCCGCCCCGGCTCGCGGGCGTATCCACGCCTGTGGACGCTCGCGCTCCAGACGCCGGCGCGGTCACGGCTCGCGGGCGTATCCACGCCTGTGGACGCTCGCGCTCCAGACGCCGTCGCGGTCACGGCTCGCGGGCGTATCCACGCCTGTGGACGCTCGCGCTCCACGCGGTGGCGCGAGCGACGTTTCGCCTTGCACGATCGGGCGCACTCGCCTGTGGACCTACTCCGCCGCGGTCGTGGCCTTACGCCAGCAGGCCGCGCCGCACGGCGTCGAAGAGCAGCACCGTCGCCGCCTGCGCGGCATTCAGCGACTCGGCGTTGCCCGGCATCGGTATCGACACCTGCGGACCCAGGTCCAGAGCGAGGATACCGCTGGCCTCGTTGCCGATCACCAGAGCCGCCCCGGCGAGGTCGAAGCCCGCGTCAAAACAGCTCAGCGGCGCCTGCGGCACCGTCAGGTACAGCGGCGACCGCCCGCGCGCCGCGAGGTCGCGCCCCAGCGCCGCCAGATCGCCGGACTGGACCAGACGCAGGCTGAACTGCGCCCCCATGCCGGCACGGACGACCTTGGCCGAGTACGGATCCGCACAGCCCTCGGTCAGCCACACCGACTGCAGCCCGACGGCCCAGGCGGTGCGCAGGATCGTGCCCAGGTTGCCCGGCTCGGCGACGCGGTCGAGGACGAGCACGAAGGGATCCTCGATCGTCGCGGGCAGGCCGGTCTCGGGGCGGCGCAGGGCGCAGAGCACGCCCTGCGGCGTCTCGGTGGCCGCCAGGGCGGCGAAGTCGCGGTCGGTGACCACCGCCACCGCCTCGGCCGCGACGGCCCCCGCGGCCTGCTGCAGCAGCGCCGCCGGGCCGCCCGCGGCTGCGAAGCTCTCGCTGCAGACGACGATCTCGACCCAGTCCGGGCGGCGCCGGAGGGCCTCCTCGCAGGCGCGGCGGCCCTCGGCGATGAACCAGGGCGACTTGCGCCGGCCGTGGCGGCTCTGCAACTGCAGCAGGAGCTGTCTCTGGCGGTGGGTCAGCACGCGGTCTCTCACAGCAGGTTGCTGGCCAGGTCGGCCAGGGTCGAACGCTCGCCGCGCACCAGGTTGACATGCGCGTACAGGGGCTGGCCGGCCATCCGCGAGATCAGGTAGGACAGGCCGTTCGAGTGCTTGTCCAGATACGGATGGTCGATCTGGAAGACGTCGCCGGTGAAGACCATCTTCGTGTCGCTGCCGGCCCGCGTCAGGATGGTCTTGACCTCGTGCGGGGTCAGGTTCTGGGCCTCGTCGACGATGAAGAACACCTTCACCAGGCTGCGGCCGCGGATGTAGGACAGCGGCGCGATCTTGAGCTTCTCCTGCTCGAGCATCTCGTCGATCTTGGCGTGTTTCGGGCTGCCCTCGGCGAACTGATCGCGGATGACGCCGAGGTTGTCGTAGAGCGGCTGCATGTAGGGGTCCAGCTTCGACTGGATATCGCCGGGCAGGAAGCCGAGGTCGCGGTTGCTCAGGGGCACGACCGGCCGGGCCAGGTAGACCTGGCGGTAGGCGCGCCGGACCTCCAGCGCCGCCGCCAGGGCGAGCAGGGTCTTGCCGGTGCCGGCCTTGCCGCTGAGGGTCACCAGTTGAATGGCCGGGTTGCAGAGCGCGTCCAGGGCGAAGCACTGCTCGGCGTTGCGCGGCACGATACCGTAGGCCGGCGCCTTGTCGACATGGCGGATGGTCTGGCAGTCGGGCGTCACCGCCGCCAGGGCCGACCGGCTGTGGTTGCGCAGGACGAGGTACTCGTTTGGCCGCCAGGGCGGATCCACCGCGAGCTGCTCGGCCGGGAAGACCTGCTGGCCTTCGTAGAGGGCGTTGACCCGCTCGTTCGGCGCGCCCTCGACGACGCGGTAGCCGCGGTAGAGCTCGGAGACGTCCTTGACGTGGTCGGTGGTGTAGTCGGCCGCCTGCAGCCCGATCGAGCGGGCTTTCATGCGCAGGTTGACATCCTTGGTGACCAGGATCACGGTGCGATCGGGGTGCTGCCGGGCGCACTGGTAGGCGGTGTTCAGGATAGCGTGGTCCGGGATGTCGCGGCTGAAGAAGCCCTTGAGGTCGTCGTGGAAACTGCGTTCGAAGCGGACGCGTATGCGCCCCAGGCCCGGGCCCATGGCGACGCCGCCGTCGAAGAGGGCGTCGTGGCTCATGTCGTCGAGCTCGCGCACGAAGGCGCGCGCGTGGTAGTTCAGGGCGCTGTCGCCCTTCTTAAAGGAATCGAGTTCTTCGACGACGGTGATCGGGATGATGACGTCGTTCTCCTGGAATTGTCGGATGCAGTTGCTGTCGTGGAGGATGACATTGGTGTCGAGCACGAAGATCTTGGGGGACGTACTCATCGCTGTCGGCATTCTCCGGGTGGTTGCGACCTGATCTCGACGCCCCTGCCGCGGCGGTCGCTCCCGCCGTCCTGGCGGCTCTCGGCCGGCGGTGCGCTGTGGCTGTCTGCATCCATCGTCCGTGCGGCCACTCCCCCTCGCCGCGGCGCCCGGCACCGGCGGTGCCGCCGCGCCGTTTCGCCGCTCGACATGGCGGCCCCGGCCGGCGGCGTTCCGCGCATCACCGGAACCCTGTTTTCAGTGTATCGTGCCGACGGTCCGACGTCAAGAGTGCCCTCCGGGCAAACCGAGTCCGATCTGCTGGCAGGGCGCGCCGATCCGGCGCAGGGCTGTTCGAAGATCGCGTCAGCGTCCTCTCGGTCACCCTGGAGGGGTGCCAGATCGTAGCCGGGGGTCGTGCGGAGTACGACCCCCGGAACCGCCCGTTGCACGCCATGCACCCTGGAGGGGTGCCAGAACCGGACT
>JAAYZO010000528.1 GCA_012514865.1 Lentisphaerota bacterium
GAGTGCCGCGTTCACGCGGATAGTGTGCGCCGTGGCTTCAGCCCGGCGCAGCCCCCGATGTTGCCGCGGCCTAGAGGCACGCGGCACGCTTCCGGCCAAGGCCGGTACTCCGACGGGGAGGGCGCTGCGAGCGGTGTTTCGACTTGCCATATCCGGCGCCACCGTGCGCCGGGAACGACGCCGTAGAGGAAGGTCCATCCATCACGGCCGGCCGAGGCCGGCCTGCGGCTGCACGGCGCCCGTCAGGGCCCGCTCGAACGCCGCCTGGCCCGGGACGGATACCACCACGCGCCCGGACGGCTCGCCGGCCGTCGCGAAGTGCACCTCGATGCGGCGGTCGCCCAGCGCGATCCGCGCGCCGACCTCGCCCGCGCCCCGCACCAGGGCCGTCTCGGCCATCGCCGCGAGGTCCTGATCGCCGACCTGCAGGACGTGCAGAAAGACGTCTTCGGCACGCGCCTCCGCCGGGCTGACCTCGACCCGCCAGTTGCCCCAGAGCATGCCCTGGCCCGTCCGCTCGAGACGCCGTCGATGCATCTCCAGTACGCTCTCGTTGAGGTCCCAGTTGCGGCCGTTCGACCAGAACTCGCGGCCGGGTCCGCCGATGCTCTCGAGACGCGCCGCCTCGGGCAGGAGGGTGCGGCAGAAGAGCCGCCCGGCGCCCTCGTCGGCGCGCAGGGTGCTGCCGTCGATCACCGGCTCGTTCTGCGTGTGCAACAGCCACGCCTTGCCATACTCGGGCCGCGTCGCCGTGACGCGGTCGCAGATGACCACGAGGTCCGGCATGACAAAGACGACCTGCCGCAGCGCCAGGGCGCACTTGCGGTCGCTGTAGCAGGGCGTGGCGTCGCCGGCAACATAGCTGTAGACGTCGTTGGTCTCGAAAGCCTTGACAATGCCGCCGGTGGTGCGGTTCATGCCGCCGTCATTGACCTTGCCTTCGGGACCCGTGTAGCTCGGCCCCCAGTACGGCGCCATGGGCTCGTCGGGCATGCGGATCAGCATCGCGTTGTGCGCCACGGTCTGGGCGTAGTAGTGCCGCAGGCTGAAGTCCTTCTCGTTGCCGCGGGTGCCCGAGTCGAGGGCGAGGAAGCCCTTGCGGTAGATGACGAAGCTGTTCTCGTCGTACTGCTTGTGGCTGTTGACCCGGGAGCCGCAGGTGACCAGGCAGTGCGTCGCCCCGTCGTCCCAGCCCGAGCGCATGATGATCTGCCCGAGGCTCTCGAAATGACGCGCCCGGACCGTGTAGCGCCCGAGGTCGATGGGCTCGGGGACGGCGCCGCCGGACGGCACCAGGAAGGGATACAGCGGCCAGGTCTTCGAGAAGGTCCGCGCCGATTCGGGCACGCTCCGCCGGATGTGCTCGGCGACGGCCATGCACTCGGGGTGGGAGGCGCCGTAGAGGGCCTGGAGCTGCGACATGTGCTCGTAGAGCAGCCAGGTCGGCAGGGCGTTGGTGTAGTGATCGGTGTCGCCGGAGCCGAACTCCAGCGGCACCCCACCCGGCCCGGGGATCCAGTTCCACAGGATCCATATCGGGTAGTTCGCCAGGTAGCCCCAGCGCGGCGCCAGATTCTCGCCGGTTGCCGACAGCCAGGTGTAGAGGAAGTTGAACTGCGCCCACGGGTAGGCGCCGAGGGCGTAGGCGACGGTCGCCGAGGCCAGGCCGCCGTCGTCGCCGGCGCACTCGGCGCGGTACTCGAAGAGCTTCTGGTTGAGGCCGTAGCCGCGCTTGAGCAGCCGCAGCGCCAGGTCGTCGTCGAGGCCGTCGCCGAGGCCGGCCAGGCCGGCGAACCAGAGCAGATTCGCGACGCCGTAGAAGCCGTCGGTGGCGCTGGCGCCGCCGTTGCGGCGGTAGATGTCCGGCTTGCCGGGTCCCGACTGGACCTCGTCGACGTGCCGCAGCAGCCCGCCGCCGATGGCCTGGCGCTGCTCGGGAGTGAGGTCGTTGTAGAGCCAGTCGTAGGCGGTCAGGGCGCAGACGCGGGTCGTCGAGTACCAGTGCACGGCGCGCCGGTCGGCGTAGCACTGGTGGTAGACCGCGACGCTGACCTCGAGCATGCGGCGGGCCTTGTCGAGGTACTGGCGGTCGCCGGTCAGGCGGTAGACGAAGGCGGTCTCGAGGGCCTGCGGGCCCCACTCCTTGGCCGGCGTGATCGATGGCATCGGCACCTCCTGGCCGCCGATGCGCTCGATCTTCTGCTCCATCGGCCCGCCCGAACTGCCGACCGGCTCGGCCGGGTAGCCATCGACGCGGGCCTTGAGACGGTCGTAGGCCGCCCGGGCGTCGCCCAGCGCCCGCTCGCGCACTGCAGGCCACTGCTCGGCATTGACGAAGAGCCGCGGGTGGTCACGGCGGATGCGGCCGACCCAGGCATCGTCGGCGGCCGCCGCCTCGGCGCCACAGACCACGCCACCGGCCAGCGTCACCCACAGCAACACCAGCAGGGACCCGACGCCGATGACGCTCCGCCGCGACCGCGGCCGCCGCGGCGCATAGTGGATGACCGACACTCGCGTGGCAGGCTCGCACCGACTCATGGCGTTCTCCTCTACAAGCGCTGGGACCGACGTCCCACGACCATACCCCCTCCGCGCCGAAAGTCCCGTCAGGCCCAGGGCTGATCGAAGATCGCGTCAGCGCTCACCTGGCCACCCTGAAGGGGTGCCAGATCGTAGCCGGGGGTCGCGCGCAGCACGACCCCCGGAACCGCGAACCCACACACCACGCACCCTGAAGGGGTGCCAGAACCGGACTTTCAAACAGCCCTGC
>JAAYZO010000058.1 GCA_012514865.1 Lentisphaerota bacterium
AGCGTCGCCACCAGGTTCGGTACGCGCAGGGTGCCACTCAGGAGCGGGTCGCCGGTGTCGGTCATCCAGGCGATGAGCCTGGCCTTGAGGTCGGCCTGGATATCGGCGCAGGCGGGGTCCTTCCAGAGGTTCTGCATTTCCAGCGGGTCATGGACCAGATCGTAGAGTTCAGCCAAGGGCCGCCGGCGGGTCAGCCAGTCGGGCACGGTGGCGACCAGGTCCATGATCTCTGCGGATGGCGGGCTCTGGGTCTTGTGGCTGCGGACGTTGAAGATGAGCTTGTGGGTTCGGGTGCGGATGGCGCGCATAGGGTCGATATCGCCCAGCTCGGCGAAGATCTCCTGGCGTGGCGTGTACGGCCGGCCCTGGAGGATGGGCAGGTAGCTCCGGCCCTGGAGCGATCCCGGCGGGGGCACTCCGGCGATCTCCAGGAGGGTCGGCAGGAGGTCCACATGGCTGAGCAGGTCGTGGGATACCGCGCCCGGCTGGATGGTCCCAGGCCAGCGCATGATCATGGCCGTCTCGATGCCGGGGTCATAGAGCGTTCCCTTGGCGCGCGGCATGTCGATGCCGTGGTCGGTGGTGAAGACGACCAGAGTGCGTTCGGCCAGGCCGCTGCGGTCGAGGGCGTCCAGGACCTGACCAACCCTGTCATCCATCGCCTCGACCAGGCGCTGGAAGCCGCCCATCTCCTTGCGGACGATCGGGTGGTCCGGCAGGTGCGGCTGCACCCAGACGGCGTCGCCGGGGTCGTCGACCTCGTCGTAGTTGGGCAACCCGTAGATGCGTCCGGGCTGGCGCTGGGCTTTCAGGAAGGGCCGGTGCGGTTCCGGAATGAAGTAGTTCAGATAGAAGGGCTCGCGTGGTGCGGCGGCGAGGCATTCGGCGATGCGTCGCGGGTAGTCTTCGCGGGGTGCCTTCACATCGACGTGGTCATAGCCGAGGGCATGCGGGTCGGAGCGCTCGTGCTGGCCGCCGAAAAGCCAGGTCTCGTAACCGGCCGCTCTCAGGTGCTCCTGGGTGGTCGTCTCCGTAGCCGGCAGCTCCCAGCCGAGATTCACGAGGCCCTCGAGGCCATTGGCGTGGGGGTAGCGTCCAGTGGTGATGCAGCCGCGGCTGGGGCTGCAGTAGGGGGCCGTGCAGAAGTGGTTGGTGAAGCGTATGCCCTCGGCGGCGAGGCGGTCCAGGTTCGGGCTGCGAATCGGTCTCCGGCCGTAGGCGCCCAGGCAGCGGCCGAGGTCGTGACAGACGATGTAGAGGACATTCGGGGGCGCCATGAGTCCCGACTCTCCCGTGCTTTCCGGTGCGACAGCCGCGCCGGCAGACGTACCATACCCCCTTCAGGGCGCCGAGATGAGGGTCATGCCATCGGCGCCGCGGGCGACGCAGAGGGCGCCTCCGAGACGTGCGACATCCCATGCCGGGCTGTCGATGCGGAGGCGCCCCGTGCAGCGCGGCGCCGCCGGGTCTGCGATATCGACGTCCCAGACGCCGTCGGCGCCGGCAGCCGCGGTCAGGACGTTGCCGCTGACCGTCATGCCCCACAGTTCGCCGTCGATCGCCAGGCGGCCGAGCGTCGCCAGGCTGCCATCCTGCCAGCGGCAGATCCGGAGGGCGCCGGTGACCACCTGCGCCTCGGCGATGCAGAGGACGTCCCCGGCGGCGGCCAGGGCAAGCGGCTTGCCGTCGACAGGCACGACCGCCAGCGTCCTTGGCGCGGCCGGGTTGCTGAGGTCGAGCACGCGCACCCTGTCGTCGCCCTCGGCGAGGAAGGCGAGGCCGTCGCCGAGGGTGGCGTCGCGCACGGGGCCGTCCGTGGCAAGGCGTGCGATGACCGCCGGCGGCTCCAGGCCGTCGAGGCGTATCAGGGCGACGCCGTCGGTACCCAGGGCGGCGATGGCCAGGTCGCCACGGGCGTCGAGGCCGAGGATGCGCGGCAGGTCGGTCAGGAGGGCCGTCTGTGAGAGCAGCCCGCCGGCCGAGGCACGCATCAGCCTCAGGCCGGCATCCCAGTCGGCCACCAGAAGTTGCTCGGCGTCCGCGGCGGCGACGCAGAAGGGCGTTCGGGCTTCGTCGTACGTGCCGATCTGGCGCGGCGCCGTCGGGTCGGTGAGGTCCATGACCGCGAGGCCGAGGGCGCCGCGCGCGAGGTAGCCGCGGCGGCCCGCGATCGTCAGCGGTCCGAAGGTGCCCTCACCCCAGGTTGCGACCTCCACCGGGGTGTCGGCCTCGGTGAGGACCCGCAGACCCTTCAGGCCGCTGAACCACAGGTGCCCGTCGCTGAGGCTGACCGGGCGACCCCAGCCCCAGTCATTCTCGAGGTGGCCGACCTCGCGGGGCTCCTCGGGCACGCCGATGTCGAAGACGCGCAGCGACAGCGGCGACGGGCCGGGGCAGACGTAGAGCCGCCGGCCGCTGATGGCGAGGTTCCAGGCGGTGCTGGCGCGGTCGGTGTCTGAGGCCGGCTCCATGAGCATGCGCACGAGCCGCGGCCGGGCCGGATCGGCGAGGTCGGCGATGGCCACCCCCTGGTGGCCGCCGGCGACGTAGGCGGTGTTGCCCTGGCGTGCCACCGCGTAGGCGTGCCGGGTGGTGAGCGCGCCGAGGCGCTGCACGCCATCGGCGCTGAGGTCGCCGATCCAGAGGCCGCTGCTGCCCTGACAGAGGACGATCCGGTTGCCATCGCGAAGGAAGGCCCTGGCCTCGCCCTTCAGGAGCTGTTCCGGCTGGCCCAGGCGGCCGTCGGCACCGACGCTGCAGCGGTACAGGCCATCCCGCCAGGCCGAGACGAGCAGGGCGCCGTCGTGGCGGTCGACCGCGAGGACGCGGTCGCCGAAGGGCCGTGTCTGGGCGACCAGGCGCGGCCGCGACGGCTCGGTGGTCTCGAGCACCTGCACGCGCTGGTCGACACCCACCGCGAGGAAGTCCTGCCAGGCCGTCGCAGGCCCGAAGGCGCCGCCCAGGCTGGCGAGGGTGTGCGGCTCGCGCGGCTCAGGCGTTGCCGCGGCGGGTGCCGCCGGCGCCGGCACCACGGCCGGTTCCGGCGTGGTGGCGGCCGCCGGAAGCAGGTCGGCACTCGTGGCCAGACGCCAGGAGTCACCGCCGTCGTCGGACATCAGCAGGCAGTGGCTCTGCGTCAGGAAGCTGCCCTCGGGGGGACGGGTCGGCCACTTG
>JAAYZO010000529.1 GCA_012514865.1 Lentisphaerota bacterium
CCCAGGGCTGTTTGAAAGTCCGGTTCTGGCACCCCTCCAGGGTGCATGGCGTGCAATCCGCGTTTCCGGGGGTCGGGCTGCGCGCGACCCCCGGCTACGATCTGGCACCCCTTCAGGGTGACCAGGTGAGCGCTGACGCGATCTTCAAACAGCCCTGAGGGCCGCCCCGGCGGGGATGGCGTCGCTGTTGCCGCGGGCTATGGTAGCGTCGAGACGTGCCCGCCGGCCGCGATGCGGTGCGGGGCCGGGCGCTGTTTCAGGACGGCGCCCGGGTCCACCGCGGGCGCCACGAGAGCCATGGTCGGCCCGGCCTGTCGGGCGGTCTGGTCGCAGGGGGCTTGCCGTCATGCCAACGCCACGCTGTGTCGATGCCGATACCATCCGCGCCGTGCTCAAGCGCGACGACGTCCGCGGCCTCTGGCCGCACGAGCTCAGCGCCGAGGTCGCCGGGCTGTTCGGTGAGGCCTTTGCGGCCCTGCTTGCGCCGTCCGGCGCAGGCGCGTCCGCGCCGGTGGTCGTGGTCGGCCACGACGCCCGCATCGGCTCGCTCGAGCTCGGTCTGGCCTTCTGTCGGGGCCTGCGCCAGCGCGGTGCCGAGGCGGTGTGGCTGGGGCTGGTCTCCACCGAGCAGGTGTACTACCTCACCGGGCGCTACCCCGAGCGCTACGCCGGCGGGGCCATGATCACGGCGTCGCACAACCCGAAGGAGTACAACGGCATCAAGTTCGTCCGCGCCGGCGCCCGGCCGCTGGACGCCGCCGACCAGGGTCGCCTGCGCGACCTGGCCATCGCGGGTCTGGCGCTGCCGCCGACGCTCGAGGCCGGCGAGGAGTTCGCCGCCTTCCTCCTGGAGTGCGCCGGGATGGCGGCCCTGCCGCGGACGCGCCAGGCGCGCTGCCGGGTGGTGGTGGCGGCCGGCCATGGCGTCGGCGGCGCGGCGTTCGCGCCGTTGGCGCGGGCGCTGGAGGCGTGGGGCTTCCGCTTCACCATGGTCGATGCCGAGCCCGACGGCGACTTCCCGCGTGGTGTGCCCAATCCGCTCCTGCCGGGCTTCATTCGCGGCCTGGGGCGAGCGGTGCGGTCCGAGGGCGCGGCGCTCGGCATCGGCTTCGATGGCGACGGCGACCGCGCCGGCTTCACCGACGCGGCCGGCCGCGAGATCACCGGTGCCGAGGTCTTCAGCCTGGTCACGGCCCGCAAGCTGGCGGCCCTGCCGGCGGGCCTGGCCGCGCCGGTGGTGATGCGCAACCTCTGCGGCAGCCGCCTGCTCGTCGACCTCTGCGCCGCCCACCCGGGCGTGACCCTGGTCGACACCCCGGTCGGCCATGGCAAGATCAAGCTGCTGATGCGTCACGAGGCCTACCGCGACCGCGTCGTCATGGCCGGCGAGCACAGCGGGCACTACTTCTACCCGGAGATGTACTCGGTGGACAGCGGCCTGCTCACGACGCTGTACATGCTGCAGATCCTCATCGACGCCAGCCGCACCGGCGGCGGCCTGGCGCAGCGCCTGCGGCCGTGGCGGCGGCGCTACGCCTGGAGCGGCGAGATCAACTACGTCTTCGATGACCTGGCCGGGCCGGCCCGGGCCCTCGACGCCGTCGCCCGGCACGTCGCCGCCGCCGGGCAGCGCTATGAGGTCCGCGCCGACCCGGCCCTCGGCGGCCTGGAGCGCGTCTTTCCGGCTGCCGGGCCGTACGATCGCGCGGCGCTGGCCAGCCCCGACCTCAAGATCGAGTGGAGCGCACCCGATGGCGCCCATGGCTGGTGGTTCGTCCTGAGGCCTTCCGGGAACGAGCCGAAGCTGCGTCTCAACGTCGAGACCTGGGGCGCGAACGCACGCTCCCGCACCCGCGAGCAGGTCGCCGCCATCGTGCCCCTGATCGCGGCCGCCGGCGGGCGCTGCCAGGGTTGATTTCGCGGGGTGACCCGGTACGTTCCTCAAGCACCGCCGGCGACGGCTGCCCCGCGATGGCGCCGGCGCCGGGCATCACCCAGGCCAGCCGCAAGAGACCACCATGCAACAGCTCGACGATCTCGCCGCCCTGTCGCGACGCTACGGCGCCGACCCCGACTACGTCTTCCTCGGCGGCGGCAATACCTCGTTCAAGACCCCCGAGACGCTCTATATCAAGCCCAGCGGCGTGGCCCTGGCGACGATCCAGGCGGACCAGTTCCTGCGCCTGGACCGGCAGGCCCTGTCGCGGGTGTTCACCGAGGCCATGCCGTCCGACATCTGGGAGAAGGAGTCGGCGGTCAAGGCGCTCATGGCCGCGGCGGTGCGTCCGGCGGGTGCCGGCCGGGCCTCGGTGGAGGCGCCGGTGCATGAGACCTTCGACCAGGCCTACGTGGTCCACCTCCACCCGGCTCTCGTCAACGGCATGACCTGCGCCATCGAGGGCGCCGCGGCCTGCCGCCGGCTCTTCCCCGAGGCCCTCTGGCTGGACTACTGCAACCCGGGCGCGACCCTGGCGATGGTGGTCAAGGCGGCCCTCGACCGTGAGCGCCGCGAGCACGGCCGCTCGCCGCAGGTCGTCTTCCTGCAGAACCACGGCGTCTTCGTGGCGGCCGAGACGCCGGACGCGATCGCGGCCCTCTACGATGCCATGATCGAACGCCTGCGCCAGGCCTACGCCGCGGCCGGGGTCGCCACCGACCTCGCCTGCGGCCCCCTCGACGAGGCCTTCATGATGGCCCGCGCCCCGCGCGTACGCACCCTGCTCGGCAGCGCTGAGCGCCGTGCCGTGGTCAGCACCGACGCCCCGTACGAGCCGGCGCACGGCCCCCTGACGCCGGACCACATCGTCTACGCGCGCAGCTTCGCCCTGGAGTGCAGCGGCGCCGCCGACGACCTGGAGCGCTTCCAGGGCGCGCGCGGCTACCTCCCGAAGGTCCTCAACAAGGCCGGCCAGGCGGTCTTCTGTGTCGGCGAGAGCCTCCACGACGCCCGCGCCGTGGCCATCGCCGCCCGCGACGCCGGACGCGTCCAGCAGCTCGCTGCGGCCTTCGGCGGGGCGCGCTTCCTGACGCCCGAGCAGTACGGCTTTATCGAGAACTGGGAGGTCGAGTCGTACCGCCGGCAGGTGCGCAGCGCCGGCCGTGCCGCCGGGCGGCTGCAGGGCCGCGTCTGTGTGGTCACCGGCGGCGCGCAGGGCTTCGGCCTGGGCATCGCGCAGCTCCTGGCGGCCGAGGGCGCGGTGGTGGTGGTGGCGGATCTGAACCGCGAGGGCGCCGAGCGCGCCGCCGCGGCCCTGTGCGAGGCCCATGGCCCGGACCGGGCCCTGGCGGTCGCGGTCAACATCGCCGACGAGGCCAGCGTCGCGGCCATGGTCCGCGCGGTGGTTCGTGAGTGTGGCGGCATGGACCTGTTCGTCGCCAATGCCGGGGTGCTCAAGGCCGGGTCGGTCAAGGCCATGACGCGGGCCGAGTGGGACTTCGTCACCACGGTCAACTACACCGGCTACTTCCTCTGCGTCAAGCACGCCTCGCCGGTCATGGCGGCACAGAATCTCGACGGCCGCGGGCCCTGGACCGACATCGTGCAGATCAACTCCAAGAGCGGCCTCGAGGGCAGCAACCGCAACGGCGCCTACGCCGGCAGCAAGTTCGGCACCATCGGCCTGACCCAGAGCTTCGCCAAGGAGCTGGTCGAGGACCGCATCAAGGTCAACAGCATCTGCCCGGGGAACTTCTTTGACGGGCCGCTCTGGAGCGATCCTGAGAAGGGGCTTTTTGTGCAGTATCTGTCGACGGGGAAGGTCCCCGGGGCGCGCACGATCGAGGATGTGCGCCGGGCCTACGAGGCGAAGGTCCCGATGGGCCGCGGCTGTCGTCCCGAGGATGTGGTGCGGGCGATTCTGTACTGTGTCGAGCAGGAGTACGAGACGGGCCAGGCGATTCCGGTGACCGGTGGCCAGGTGATGTTGAACTGAGGCGGGGTGCCGGCGGTGCGGCGCCGTCTTCCAGGAGGATCCACGACATGGACGAGCTGATGATCGGCTGGGCCTCGCGGGATGTCTCGACGGACAAGCCCATCAACATTCCGGGCCAGTTCCACATGCGCATCTCGCAGGGGGTCCTCGACCCGGTGACGGTCACCGCTCTGGTGATCGACAACGGCAGCGACGTCGTCGTCTTCCTGTCGGCCGACCTGGTGGTGATCCGCTCCGGGCTCCTCGACGAGGTCCGCGCCGCGGTGGCGGCGCGCTGTCCGGGCCTGCCGGTCTCGAAGATCCTGATGAATGCCACGCACGCGCATACCGGCCCGAGCCACTACGCCGACGGCGGCTGGACGCCGGCGAACAACACCTCGACGGCCCTCACCGGCGAGGTCCCGCACGACGGCATCGAGATCGCCTCGAGTGACGAGTACCGTCACTACCTGGCGGGCCAGGCCGCCGACGCCGTCGCCGAGGCCTACACCCGCCGCGCCCCCGGCGGCGTCGCCTACGGGTATGGCTTCGCGGTCGTCGCCCACAGCCGCCGCGTCGTCTACTTCGACGACGTCTCGCAGCGCCCCGGCGCCATCAGGAACTCGACCCACGGCCTCAATGGCCATGCCGTCATGTACGGGAATACCAACGACGAGCAGTTCAGCCACTACGAGGCCGGTGCCGACCACTTCATCAACCTGCTCTATACCTTCGACGCCGCCGGCATGCTCACGGGCGCCATCGTCAACGTGCCCTGTCCCTCGCAGAACTCCGAGGCGGAGTATCGCCTCTCGGCCGACTACTGGCATGACGTCCGTGTCGCCATCCGCCGTCGCCATGGCGACGTCTTCCTGCTGCCGCAGTGTGCCGCCGGCGGCGACCTCTCGCCGCGCGTCCTGCACTACAAGCAGGCCCAGTCGCGGCGGTTCCGGCTCAAGTACGGCGACGAGGCGACCGAGATGGCGGCGCGCAAGGACATCGCCGAGCGCATCGCCGCGGCCTTCGACGAGGTCCTGGAGTGGGCCGCGAAGGACATCCGGACGGCTCTGCCGCTGCGCCACGTGGTCCGTACCGTCCCGCTGTCGCGGCGGCTCATCACCGACGCCGAGGCCGAGCAGGCCCGGCAGGGCCTCGCCGAACTCGAGGCGAAGGCCTTCAAGACCGACGGCACACCCCAGGAACGCCTGCGCGCCAACTCCGTCCTGGTGGCCGGACGCAACCGCTACCGGCGCGTCCTCGCACGCTACGACCTGCAGAAGACCGAGCCGCACCTCCCCATGGAGATGCACGTCCTGCGCCTCGGCGACGTCGCCTTCGCCTCGAACCGCTTCGAGCTCTACATGGACTACCAGCACCGCATCCAGGCGCGGAGTCCCTTCGAGCAGACCTTCGTCATCCAGTTGGCCGGCCAGCCGGGTGACGACGGCGGCACCTACCTCTGCACCGAACGCGGCGCCTGGGGCCGCGGCTACAGCGCCAGCATGTTCTGCAACCTGGTCTCGCCCCAGGGCGGCCAGGAGCTGGTCGAGGCGACCCTGCGGGCCCTCCATGACGTCCACGGCCAGGACGCAACCGCGGCCGCGCCGGCCGCGAAGCCGGCGCAGCATCTCCCGGCCTGAGCGCGTCAGCGCAGCCGGGCTTGCCGTGATGCCCTTCGGGGTTGTCTCGGTCGATCCCGGCCGGCGCGGATTGGGCACGGCGGAGCATCGCTCGCCAGGCGCGCTGGAGCGCGAGTGTCCACGGACGCGAACGCGTCCACGAGCCGCAGCGGCGTCGACAGCACCACGACGCGATGTTCCATGGCTTGCCGTGCCGCCGGCGTGGAACGCCGGCTATGGCAGAGCGAAACATCGCCTTCATCGCCTTCGCCGTCAAAGTACCGGCCTCGGCCGGAAGTGTGCCGCGTGCCTTCAGGCCGCGGCGGCATGCGGTGGCGCGCCGGGCTGACGCCGCGGCGCCCACCTCCGCCCCGCTGTTCCGGCGCCCTGAAAGGGCATCATTCATCAGCCCAGGGCAACGCCCTGGGAAACCAGGGGTCACGCATTGCAGGCTGAAAGTCTGCGACAGAACGACGCCCGCAACGACGCGATCGTTCCCGCGAGCGTGCCGCCGCGTGCCGTCATCGGCCCGCGGCGGCAGGTCCTTCAGGCGCGGCGGATCCAGTCGAGGGTCTCGCGCAGGTAACGCACGTCGGCCGCGGCGGCGACGTGGGGATCGCCGGCGCCGCAGTACTCGATGCAGACGCGGCCGTCGTAGCCCTGTTCGCAGAGCTTGGCGACCCACTTGGCGGTATCGACGTGGCCATCGGCGAGCTTGACGCTGTAGTTGTAGACATCGCCGATCTTCTCGCAGTTCTTGAAGTGGGCGTAGCCGATGCGGCCCTTGAGCAGGTCGAGCGCCGCCGGGTCCTTCTCGGCGGTCGAGGTCGAGAACATGTTGCCGGTGTCGGGGTTGGCCTTGACGTTGTCGAGGCCGATCATGTCCAGGAGCCGCGCCGTCGAGGCGATGGTGTCGTGCAGGCAGAACATGTGGATCTCGAAGACGAGGGTGATGCCGACCTTGGCCGCGAGGGCGCCGAGGTGCCGGTAGGCCTCCGCGGCGCGCTCGTAGTGCACCGGCGTGGCCAGGGTCGAGCCGTTGTCGCCGTAGTTCTTGCTCGGACCGCGCAGCGAGCCGACACTGCCGTTCATCAGGGTGATGCCGCAGCGGCCGCAGACCTCGATCTCGTGGGCGATCTGACGCACGGCCTTCTCGCGCACCGCCGCGTCGTCGCTGATGGTGTCGCCGCCGGTGTCGACGCAGAGGATCGGCACGCCGTACCGGCGCCCCAGCTCGATCGCGGCCGGCAGCTCGGTGTCGATGGCGTCACGCTTGAAGTGACACGGCTGCAGCTCGATGCCGTCCCAGCCGAAACGCTTGGCGTTGGCGAAGGCCTCCGCCAGGGGGTAGGTCCGGAAGGTGTAGCTGTGCATGACGATCTGCATGGTCGCTCTCCGTTGCCTGTGACGCGCTTCCCGACGGCCCGTGGGCCGCCCCCCGGGACGAGCCCGTGGACGCCGTGGACGCCGTGGACTATACGAGCCGCCGCCGGCGACATCAAGGCTCCCACGGCACGGCCCCCAGGCTGTTCGAAAGTCCGGTTCTGGCACCCCTCCAGGGTGCATGGCCTGCAATGGGCGGTTCCGGGGGTCGTACTCCGCACGACCCCCGGCTACGATCTGGCACCCCTCCAGGGTGACCGAGAGGACGCTGACGCGATCTTCGAACAGCCCTGGCGCGGGCGCCGGGCGCGTTGACTTCGATCGCCCGGCTGGGTATCTTGATGCAAGGTCGGGGGCACCCGTTCCGGGTGGCTGCCCGCGTCGGTTTCAGGAAAGGACACGTCGATGGCCTGCTGTTGCTGCTCCAGCCGTCCGGACTTCGAGACCCTGGCATCCTCCCGGCGCGGCTTTGCCCCCTCGGCGACTCCCCTGGTCGGCCACGTGCCGACGCTGGCGATCACGCCGGTGGCGGACGGCCGTGTCGGCGCCTACGAGAGCAACGCGGCGCAGACCTGGGCGCTGGTGGCCAAGGTCTACGACCTGATCATGGCCAAGGTCCGTCTGCCGGGTGGCCGGCCGGTGCGGGTGGTGGTCGCCCCGGAGATCGTCTATGGCCCGCGCTCCGGCGCCGTGGCGCAGCGCTACTACGCCACGCAGGGCGTCACCGCGAACCTCTGGGTCGGCCGGAGCTGGTCGTACAGCGACGAGCTGATGAGCGCCTGCATGGGCGTCGGCAGCAGCGAGTGGATCCAGGCCGCCTATGGCCTGAATCAGACCGACCGTCCCGGCGCCGTCTGGCTGAAGGCCTTCTGCGCGGCCATGGACGAGAAGAAGCGCCCGATTTTCTGCATCTACTCGCCGGATCTCGAGGACGAGAGCGGCCCCCTCAATGACTTCGTCGCGACCCGCCTCCTGCGCTTCGCGCGCGCCGCGGCCGCGGTCGGCGAGATGCGCGGCAAGAACTACCTCTCGATCGGCAGCGTCTCCATGGGCATCATCGGCTCGGACGTGCGCCGCAACCTCGTCCAGCAGTACTTCGGCATGGGGACCGCCTCCTATGACATGGTCGGCTTGCAGGGCCGCCTGGCGCGCGGCCTCTACGACCACGAGGAGCACGCCCGCGCGGTGGCCTTCATGCGGCGCTTCCGCATGGACTTCGGCAAGGGCCAGCGCCCGTGGAGCAGCGACAAGCTCCTCGCGGACTGCTGCGCCATGGCCCTGATCGTGCGCGACCTCATGGTCGGCAACCCGAAGCTGGCCGACCCGGCGATCGGGCGTCAGCAGGGCTTCCAGGCCAATATCGAATTCGCGCAGGGCTACAACGCCATCGCGGCCGGCACCCAGGGCCAGCGCCAGTGGACCGACCTCTATCCGAACTTCGACCTGGTCGAGTCGGTGCTCAATGCCTCGTTTGACTGGAATGGCTTCCGGGCGCCGTACGTGGTCGCCACGGAGAACGACTCGAAGAACGGCCTGGGGATGCTCGCCGCCAGCCTCCTGACCGGCATGCCGCAGCTCTTCGCGGACATCCGTACGAACTGGACGCCGGCGTCGATCCGCCAGGCGACCGGCGTGGATGTCTCGGCGATCGCGCCGCGCGGCATTATCGACAAGCGCAACTCCGGCGCCGGGGCCCTCGACTACGCCGTCGATGTCCTGCGCCTGTCGCCGGGCTTCGAGGGCCTGAGCGTCCAGGAGGCCGCCGCCGCCATCGCCGCTGACCCGGCCCTGCAGGCAAGCCTCATGGAGAAAGCGATCGCGGCGACGACCTACATGGCGGCCGACCTGACCTACTTCCCCGGCGACGGCCTCTCGAGCCACTTCCGCAGCCCCGGCGGCATCCCCATGACGGCCTACCGCCTCAACGCCGTCGACAACCAGCTCACCTGCTCGGTCGTCGAGGGCGAGACCGTCGAGCTGCCGGTGACCGTCGGCGACCACATCAGCCGGGTGACCGACCGGACCTGGCCGGAGACCTACTGGGCGCCGCGTGAGATGACCTCGTTCGAGTACATGAGCCGCATCGGGCCGAACCACGACGCCAACAGCTTCGGCCTGATCGGTGCCGACCTGGTGACCCTCTGCGCCATGCTGCGCATACCGGTCGATATGCACAACCTCGACGCCAAGGACCTCTTCCGGCCGACCCTCTGGGACCGCTTCGGCGGCGACGACTTCCGCGCCTGCGCCGCTCTGGGGCCCCTGTACGCCTGAGGCCGGTGACGCCGATCCACGGCACCCAACCCCGGTCATCGCGGTGAACGCCTGCCGCGGTGGTCGGGGTTCTTTTCTGAAACGCCTTCACCAGCGCCCAGGCGCTGAACTGGGTACGGCGTCACATCGCCTGCGACGCCTCCCTGCGGGCCTCCGTTCCGTCGCCCTGAAAGGGCATCATTCATCAGCCCAGGGCAACGCCCTGGGAAATAGGACATGACGCATCGCAGGCTGAAAGTCTGCGACAAGACCTTGCGCAACACTCTCGCCGTGGTTCAGACGAGTCGGGTCGTCCGTCACTGGCGGGTGACGGCCAGTGGAGGAAGATCCGCCGGGAGCTGCAGGGCCGCGGCGGGGAAGACCGCGACCCGCGCCGCCGGCGGCAGGCGCGCCGCCAGGCCCTCGATGAGGCGCCCCCAGTCGTTCTCGACGTAGTGCGTCTCGCCGAGCGGCACGAAGCGCCGGCCGTACTGCGGGCTGAAGAGGATCTGCATGGCGGTCGCGAGGCGTGCCGGGTCCTGGCGGTGGGGCTGCTGGCGGCGGCGGGCGTTGAACTCGCGCAGCCGGCCGTGGTAGAGCCCGTGGTAGGGCGACGGATCGGCGAAGTCGAAGATCTGGATCATCGGGACGCCGTAGTGCGGCCCCGGCCAGGCCGACTTCGAGAGCTGGGTCGGGTCGCCGTCGATCGGGTAGGCGTTGGCAATGACCAGGTCCGGCCGCTCCGCCGGCATGGTCGTGCGGAAGGCCTTGCGGGCGAGGGCCACGGCACGGCGATGGGCGCGGCAGGGCTCGTCGACCGCCAGGCCGCAGAGCTGGCGGCTGCCGCCGATCACGGCGCAGACGGCGCGGTCCAGGCCGAACAGCACCGCCGCCTCGTCGAGGTCGCGGCGCGCCGGGCAGCGGCCCGGGTCTGTGCCGCGGGCGCGCCCCGGGAGTTTGCCGTGGTGGTGGTGCAGGCTCGAGACGTGGCAGATGCCCGGGAGGATGATCTTGGCGCCGCCGCCCCAGGCGGTGAACGGGTGCGGGTAGACGCTGGAGATGCCGACCTTGAAGTCGGCCTGGGCCGCGATCGCGTTGGCCAGCACCGGCGTCCCGCCCGAGGTCAGGCCGACGTAGCACACCTCGGGGCTGAAGGCGTCGTGGATGACCCAGGCGCCGATGCCCTCGAGGGCGGCGCCGAGGCGGCGGCGTTCCAGGCGCGGCTGC
>JAAYZO010000530.1 GCA_012514865.1 Lentisphaerota bacterium
CCCGGCCTTCTCGAGCCGTGCTGTCTTTCTGCTTGGCAGGGAAGGCGCGGTCTACCTGCCGCGGACCATTTCGCACGCGTGGAAGGACTGCGCCATCGGCCTGCAGGCGTTGGCGCCGGACCGGGTGACGCGGGTGGCCATGCCATCGCGTCCGACGTCTCCGGGTGACACGACGGACGCTCTCGGGGTGCGCACGGTGGTCTCGGCCTCCGAGTTCACGCTGGGCTGTGTGGAGCCGGCGTCGGGCATACCGACGCTGGGCCGCATCGCGGCCACGACGGTTCTCTATGCGGTTCTGGGTGTGGGTCTTCTGCTGGCCGCCTTTCGTCTTTCGGGGGCGCATGTCTGGCGTTGGGACGAAGCGGCGGCGGCGCGTCGGGAGCGCCAGTCGCACTGTTTTGCGGCGTTGCTCGAGCAGTGGCCGGAGTCGATCCTGCTGGCCGACACGCAGGGCCGCGTGCTGGAGGCCAACCGCGCCTTCCTCGAGCAGCGCGGCGAGGTGCCCGGGTCGCTGCGCGGCCAGGCGGTGCGGGCGCTCCTGGGCGAGGTTGCTGACGCGGCTGACCGCGGTGTTCTGACGCGGGCGCTGCAGGGCCGCCAGCCCTGGTTCGGGCGGCTGCGGCAGGGTCGTGCCGACGGCGGCACGCTGACCACGGAGACGGCCGTCCTGCCGGTGGCCGGGCGCCTGAGCGGTGCGCCCGAGGCGGTGCTGGTGATGCAGCGCGACATCAGCACCGAGGTGCAGGTCGCCGAGCGCCTGCGCCAGGCCCAGAAGATGGAGGCCGTCGGGGTGCTGACCGACGGCATTGCGCACGACTTCAACAACCTCCTCACCGTCATCCAGGGCAACTGCGCGTTGCTGCTCGGTGCCGGCGACGCGCTGGACGCCTACGCCCGCGACAGCATCGAAGAGATCCTGCGGGCCTGCGACCGGGCCGCGGGCATGACCCGCCGGCTCCTCTCCTTCAGCCGGCGCAAGGGCATCGAGCTGGAGGTCGTCGATCTCAACGAGGTGGTGAGCAGCACCGAGAAGATGCTGTCGCGGCTGATTCGGGAGAATGTCGATATGACCCTGATTCTGGCCGATCAGCCGGTGATGGTCAAGGCCGATGTCGCGCAGCTTGAGCAGGTTGTGATCAACCTCACGGTGAACGCCCGCGACGCGATGCCGCGGGGCGGTCGGCTGACGGTCCGGGTCGGCCGGCGTCTGGTGACGACGCGGGCGGTCGGCGCCAATCTGGAGGAGGGCGACTACGCCGTGCTGGTGGTCGAGGACACGGGCCACGGCATGGACGAGGTCACGCGTCGGCGCATCTTCGAGCCCTTCTTCACGACCAAGGGCGAGCTGGAGGGCACCGGCCTTGGGCTGACCACGGTGCAGAGCATCGCCAAGGCGCACGGCGGTGATGTCACGGTACAGAGCCAGGTCGGCCTGGGGACGGTCTTCACGGTCTGGCTGCCCCTGCACCTGGCGGCCCTTGGCAGTCTGGGCGCGGGTGAGGAGACAGTCCTGAGCCTGGACGACGACGTCCTGCCGGCGCCGGCACCGGTGCCGCGTCTGCCGCGTCCGGCCGGCTCTCAGCAGGGCATCCTGGTGCTCGACGACGAGGAGTCGGTTCTGCGCATGATCGAGCGCGGGCTGACCCTGCATGGCTACCGCGTCTACCCGGCGCGCACCGACGTCGAGCTGCTGGTGGCCTGGGAGAATCACCGTCACGAGGTCGACCTTCTGGTCACCGACATTGTCATGCCGGGCATGAGCGGTGTGGAGGTCGCGCAGCGTCTGCGTCAGGACCGTCCGGATCTGAAGGTCGTGACGATCTCGGCCTACGCCGACTCGGTGGTGAGCAACCTGGGCGGTGGCCGTGACGACATGGCCTTCCTGCAGAAGCCCTTCACGGCCGACGCCCTGGTGGCGCAGGTCAGCCTGCTGCTGGACGGCAGTGAGACCGGCGCGGCTGCCGCCCTCGCGTCGTCGTCGCAGTCTTGATTTTCGGGGGCCTTCCCGTATGGTTGTGCGCAGGCGGGTCCCGGCGCCAGGGCGCGGCTGGGGGGACGCCATGGCGGAGTGCACCGGGGCGTATCACGTATGGCCGACCTCACTGTCAATCTGGCCGGACTGACCTTGCGCAATCCGGTCATCACCGCCTCGGGCACCTTCGGGTACGTGCACGAGTATGCCGACTTCGTGCCGCTGGAGCGTCTGGGCGGGGTGACGGTGAAGGGCGTCTCGCCGTTCCCGTCGCCGGGCAATCCGACGCCGCGGACCGCCGAGGTGTTCGGCGGCATGCTCAACGCCATCGGGCTGCAGAACCCCGGCATCGAGGCCTTCATCCACGACCCGCACTACCTGCCCTACCTGCGGCAGGTGCCGACCGCGGTGATCGTCAACATCTGGGGGCGCAGCGTCGATGACTACGTCGAGGTGGCGCGCCGGCTCGAGGAGGAGCGCCAGGGCCTGGCGGCCCTCGAGATCAATATCTCCTGCCCGAACATCAAGGAGGGCGGCATCGCCTTCGGTACCGACCTCGCTGCCGCCGCCCGCGTCGTCGGGGCGGTGCGCCGGGTCACCGGCCTGCCGCTGATCACCAAGCTCAGCCCCAACGTCACCCGCATCGGCGACTTCGCGCGCTGCGTCGTCGACGCCGGTTCGGACATCGTGTCGCTGATCAACACCATGCCGGCCATGGCCATCGATATCGAGACGCGCCGGCCGCGCCTGGCCAACGTCACCGGCGGCCTCAGCGGTCCGGCCCTCAAGCCGCTGGCCGTGCGTCTGGTCTACGAGGCCCGCCGGGCCGTCAGCGTCCCGATCATCGGCATGGGCGGCATCAGCAGCGCCGCCGACGCCATCGAGTTCATCCTCGCCGGCGCCAACGCCGTCGGGGTCGGCACCGCCATCTTCAGCGACCCCGGCTGCCTGGTGCGCCTGATCGACGGCCTCGATGAGTACCTCGAACGCCATGGCATCGCCCGCATCGCCGACCTGGTCGGGGCCGTCGAGATCTGAAACGCGCCTCTCGTCACGCCGTCCATCGGCAGGAAAACGCCGGGAGTATGGACAGGACTGTATAAAAAACGACAGGTCCGCACCGTTTTGCCGTCGAGCGGGGTGCGTCTCGGTGTGCAGACGCTATAGTAGGCGTCATTCAGGCGGCGTGTCCCGCGGGAGCCGATCCGGCAGGGCGCAGGGCCAAGGAGTTGCAGCGGTCGGCAGGTGGAACGTCGCCAGCCATGATGTTGCTTTGCAGGTTGCTCCGACATAGCGCGGTGCTTGTCACCCTCACGGTGCTGGCCGGGTGGATGCCGTGTGTACAGGCGGCGGACAACGCCGAGCTGGCGGCGTTGCTGGGTCGTGCCCTGAGTGCGAATCCGCGGGTGCTGGCGGCGCGTCATCAGGTCGAGCAGGCCCTGGACCGTCACGAGGAGCTCCTCGGCTTTTTCGATCCGCGGCTGTATGCGGCCGGCGGCAAGGCCGAGCGCTCGCGTGGGGTTCCCGGCGGCAGCGGCTGGACGGCCCTGACGACGAACGCCCACGAGGTCATGGCCGGCATCGAGGTGCCGGTGCGTCCGGGCGCCTACCTGAGTGCCGGCGCGGCGGAGCGGTTCCTCTTTGACGGCGGCGACTACGACCACCTCTACCAGACCCTCCTCGGCGTCCGCCTGCGCGTGCCGCTCTGGCGTGATCGCGGTTTCGCGCAGCACGACCTGGCGCGGGCGCGGGCGCTGGCCGACTACAACGGCGCGGTCAGCGACCTGATCACGGTCATGCAGACGGTGCGTCGCGAGGTCGAGAAGGCCTACATCGATGCCTACGCCACCCTGGCCTCGCAGGAGGTCTCCAAGCGTGCCCTGGAGCGCTTTCAGGTGCTGCTCGACCAGGCCCGCGAGCTGTCGCGGCTGAAGGTGGTGCCGGCCTACCAGGTCTTCCCGACCGAGATGGAGATCGCCCTGCGTCTGGAGGAGGAGGAGCAGGCGCGTCAGGTGCATGTGAACAGCCTGATCGCCCTGCAGAAGACGATTGGTGACGGCCAGCCGGTGGCGCTGGCGTACGGCCCGGAGCACCTGGTGGAGATTGCCACCGGCCTGGGTGATCTCCTGCCGGTGGACACCGACGACGCCCTGCAGCGTCGCGGCAGTTTCCTGCGGTTGCTGAACCACATCGAGGCGGCGCGTGCCGAGCTGGCGCTGGCCTTGGACGACCGCCAGCCGGACCTGTCGCTGAACGCCGCGCTGACGGTCCGCGGCGAGTCGGCCGATCAGCCCCTGGGCTGGCGGTCGCACCGTGACGACGAGCTTCTGGGCGGCGAGGTGGTGGTGGTCTGGGAGCGTCCCTTGCAGTATCGTGCTGTCGACAGCCGCGTCAGTCGTCTGCGGGGTCGTGTGGCCGAGCTGAAGGAGCATCTGCAGACCGAGCGCACGGCGCTGCTGGCCGAGGTTCAGAGTGCCATGGAGGCGTACACCTCGCTGAGCGGCCGTCTGCGGCTGCTGGAGCAGGCTAAGGACGCGGCCCGGCAGACGGTGTCGGCGGAAGACGAGCGTTTTCGTCTCGGCGAGGGCACCAGCCGGAATGCCCTCGATGCGCAGAAGGACCTGACGACGGTTCTGAACCGGCAAGCCAGCGCCGCGGCAGCGATTCTGCGGGCCCTGGCGGACTACCATTACGCCGCGGGGTATGCGGACGTCGCGGCGCCCTGAGACGGTGCGGCCGCGCGGGGGGCCTACCCCGCCGAGGACAGAGCCATGGCCTGGTTATTTGACCGATGGAAGAAGCCGCGCGAGGCCGGGCTCGGTGAGGAGACTCCCGAGCCCCTGCGCTCGAAGCTCCTGCAGGAGGAACAGCAGGAGAATCTGCAGTTGGACATCTTCGTCCTCGAGGACGAGGACGGCTCCCGCGAGCAGCGTCTGGCGCGCGTGGCCGAGAAGGAGGTCCAGAGCGCCGCGGAAGACTCGATCAAGAAGCTGCACGTCATCAAGATGGGGCGCTGTCCGGTCTGCGGGGCGCATCTGAGTCAGCACCTCTTTGCGAGCATCTGTGAGACCTGCGGCTGGCACGACTACGAGGTGCCGCGCACCGGTCCGGTGCGGGTGCATCTGCGTCATAACGACCGCGTCGTCGAGGGCGACCGCTGCTACATCGTCAAGACGGGGGCCTGTCTGGTGATCCGCGACGACGTCGTGGTGGCGCGTCTGCCGCGCGAGGCCTACGACTATGTCGAGTATGTCTGGACCGAAGACGAGATTGACCAGCGCCACAAGCAGGTCGTCGACCGCATGCAGATCAGTTGCGGCTGGTGCGGCGATCCGGCCGACCCCGACAAGGACGGCTTCCATATGGTCCACGTCGCCTTCGGCGGCGTCCAGGAGCGCTACTGCTTCTGCTCGGACGACTGCTACGAGGCCTTCCGCAAGATGTACCCGGCGCGGGTGCACCGGAACTGCTACGAGCGCGACTGCAGCGACTGCAACCTGTGTGTGAAGCGCTACAGCAGCGAGGCCGAGGGCATTCGGATGCTGGCCAAAGACTTCCTGAGCATGCGTAAGAAGAGCAAGTAACTGTTCCGGCGGCCGGGCCGGTCCGGCGGCGTGGCGGGGGTGACGGCGGCGGCGGCCGGGGCAGGAGATGAGGTCCATGGGAGACTACCGTACGACGATGGGTGAAGAGAAGCCGGTGCCGCCGCGGGCGGCGCGGCGCCGGCGGCTGTACTGGATTCTGGCGGTGCTGCTGGTGCTCGGGGGGCTGATCTACGGCGGCATTGCCATCAAGGTCGACCGCTACATCACGGCGGCTGGCTATGTCACCACCGAGGAGTACGCCGAGGTCCGCCCGGCCATGGCCGGTGCGGTGGCCGAGATCCTGGTATCGAGCGGCGACCGCGTGGCCAGGGGCGACGTCCTGGTCCGCCTCGACGCCGAGCAGGAGCGCGCCGCCTTGGAGGAGGCGCGTCGGCGCGTTCAGAAGATGGAGGTCGACCTGAGCCGGCGGCGCACCGAACTCGAGACCGTGGTCGAGCGCAGCCGCCTGGCCATCGAGGAGCAGAAGCGCAACCACAAGGACGCCATCGACATCGCGCGGCTGCAGTTGCGCGATGCTCAGACCAAGCTGGCGCGCACCCGCGAGCTGGTCGAGCGCGGCCTGAAGGCCGGCAGCGCCCTCGAGGACGACAAGCTCAAAGAGGAGCTGGTGCAGACGCAGCTCGCCAGTCTGCTGGCGAAGGACCTGACCGTCTACGACAGCCTCCTGGAGCGCGACCGGGCCGCCCACGTCACCGAGCTGCGCGGCATGGAGGCCGAGATCAGCGCCTTGGAGGACGTGGTCCGGCGCTACGAGGCCCAGCTCAAGGCCAAGGAGGTCCGCGCCCCGATCGACGGGCAGGTCCTGCGTTACGAGTTCGTCATCGGCGAGCTGGTCCGGCCCGAGACGGTCCTCTACGAGATCTTCGGCGGCGATGCCCAGGTGCTGAAGCTGCGCGTCGCCGAGCGCCACGCCGCCCGCGTTGCCACCGGTCAGCGCTACCGCGCCCTGCTGTCGTCGTACCGCGGCCTGCAGCGGGTCTACTTCCGGGGCAAGGTCGAGTACCTCCGCCACGTCATTCAGAACGAGGCGCAGACGACCTACCGGGTGGCCTACTGCAGCTTCGACCCCGGCGAGTACGTGATTCCGCCCGGCACCACGGCGGAGGCGCGTCTCTACTACGGCCGCTCGTGCCTCTGGTTCTACCTCTTCAACATCGACATCTGACCGCAGCCGGAAGGGGTGCCGGCGCATGGAGTCGTCGCGCCGTAAAAATCTGACGAAGATCCTCGCCTTCGTCTATCCCTACCGCCTGCGGCTGCTGGGCCTGATGGGCCTGACGGTCCTGCTGTCGATTCTGGCGATGCTGCCGCCGCTGATCACGCGGGCGATCATCGACCGGGTGCTGACCGAGGGCCGTCGGGATCTCTTTGCCGGCCTGGCCGTGTGCATGTTCGCCATGCCGCTGGTCATGGCGCTGTGCTACTTCATCCAGACGGTCGGCATCACCCAGCTCGGGCAGCGCTTCGTCTTCGACGTGCGCACGGCGCTGTACCAGCATATGCTCGGGCTGTCGCTGCGCTTCTACGGCAAGCACAGCCCCGGCAAGCTGGTCAACCGCCTCATGGGCGACAGCGGTACGGTGCAGCAGATGCTCACCGCCCAGAGTATCACGGTCATCAGCGACCTGGTCTGCGCGCTGTTCGCGGTGACGGCCACCTTCACCATCAACTGGCGGCTGGCCTCCCTCCTCGGGCTGATCGTGCTGATCTTCGTGCTGAACTACCACTTCAACATCCGGCGCATCCGGCGCGCCAGCCGCAGCGCCTGGTCGGCCATGGACCGGCTCAGCGGCGGCGTGCAGAACCGCCTCGTGGCGAATGTGGCGGTGAAGACCTTCGGCGCCGAGGGCCGCGAGAACGCCGTCTTCCAGCGCCACTCCGACAGCACCCTGGAGTTCGGTCGCGAGGCGATGGTGGCGGGCAGCAACTTCAGCCTGAACACCAACCTGATTCAGAACCTCGGGCGGTCGCTGATGTTCTTCCTCGGCTGCGCCATGGTCCTGCGCGGCGACCTCTCCTACGGCGATGTCACCGCCTTCACCGCCTACGCCATGCAGCTCCTCATGCCGGCGGTGCGTTTCTCGGAGCTGGCCCGGCAGATCCAGCAGGTCTCCATCGCCACCGAGCGGCTCTTCGAGATCTTCGACGAACTCCCGGAAATTGCCAATGACAAGCACCCGGTGGCGGTGAAGCGCATCCGCGGCCAGGTCGAGTTCAAGGACGTCGCCTTCCACTACGAGGCCGGCCGGCCGGTCATCCGCGGGCTGGACCTGCGGGTCGAGCCGGGGCAGACCATCGCCCTGATCGGCCCGACGGGCTGCGGCAAGTCGACGGTGCTGTCGCTGCTCCTGCGCTTCTACGACATCTGCGGCGGCGAGCTGCTCATCGACGGCATCGACATCCGCAAGTACGACGTGCACGCCCTGCGCCGGCAGTTCGGCATCGTGCTGCAGGAGTCGCTCCTCTTCAGCACCACCATTGCGCAGAACATCCGTTACGGCCGGCCTTCGGCGACGCAGGAGGAGATCGTGGCGGCGGCCCGTGTCGCCGAGATCCACGACTTCATCATGGGCCTGCCGAAGGGCTACGACACCTACGTCGGCGACTACGGCGTCGAGCTCTCGGTCGGCCAGAAACAGCGCATCAACATCGCCCGTGCCGTGGCGGCCGACCCGGCCATCCTGATCATGGACGAGGCCACCAGCTCCCTGGACAGCGAGTCGGAGCAGGCCATCCAGAAGGCCATGGACCGCGTCCTGGAGGGCCGCACCAGCTTCGTGGTGGCGCACCGCCTGAGCACCATCCGCAACGCCGACCAGATCGTGCTGCTGAATCAGGGCCGCATCGAGGAGATGGGCAGCCACGACGAGCTGATGGCCATTCCCGAGGGCCACTACCACGACCTCTACACCAAACACATGGGCGCGGGAGTGCTGACCGAATGAGGCGCCGTGGCGACCATACTCGCGACTATGCCTTCCGGCCGCCGCCGCGTGAGGAGACGACGAACGTCGACGTGATGCGCCTGTACTGGCGCTTCATCCGCACCTACGTCTGGCCGCGCAAGTGGTCGGTGATGGTCTGCATGATGATCACCTCGGCCAGTGCCGGGAGTGTGTACCTGATGAGCTGGTACACCCGCATCCTGGTCGATTCGGTCCTGGTCATTCGACCGGCCACGCCGCCGGCGCCCGCCGACGAGCGGCTGTGGGCGCCGGAGCGCAACCGGCCCGAGTCGAGCCGCCCAACCCAGAGCATGGGCCGGCGCATGGACCTCGGCCTGGCCGCCTTCTCGCGGCCGCCCGGCGCCGGGCAGCGCCTGCTGCGACTGGCCCTGGCCTACATCGCCACGCAGCTCATCCTCGATATCCTGCACCGCATCTCGACGCGGCGCTACATACGCGTCTCGCAGGGCATCACCGGGGCCCTGCGCGAGGACATGCACCGGAAGGTCCTCGAGCTGCAGCTCGCCTACCACCAGTCGATGAGCGCCGGCCGGCTGCTCTCGCGCATTGTCTCGGATGTCGGCGTGCTGCAGGACCAGATGATGCACTCGATCCTGCTGACGACGCGCTGTCTGACCATGATCATCGGCGGCACGCTCATCCTGCTCTTTGCCGATTGGCGCATGGCGGTGCTGGCCTTCCTGGTGACGCCCCTCTACGCCTTCATCTACCACCGCGCCCGGCCGCGCATCCGCGACCTGAGCCGCCATCTTCGGCACACCAACTCCTGCATGTATGGCCTGGCGGCGCAGAAGATGGACGCGGTGAAGGCGATTCAGGCCTACTCGCGCGAGCACCACGAGGAGCTCAACTTCCACCGCCTCTCGTCGTGCTTCCTGCGCGACGCCATCGCCCAGCAGCGCCTCGGTGCCGGCCTCGGCCGTGCCGGATCGATCATCACCGGCACCTGCGACGCCAGTATCTTCGTCATCGGTTCACTGTGGGTCCTGGCCAACAAGATGAGCCTCGGCGAAATGCTCTTCATCCGCAATACGACCATGAACCTCTTCGGACCCGTCGTCGAGATCACCGGCCTGGGGGTGCTCTTCAGCAACATGCAGGTCACCCTCGGCCGCATCGTCGATATCCTCGACCGCAAAGTCGAGATCGTCGACCCGCCCGACGCCGTCGACTTCCCGACGCCGCTCAGGGACGGCATCGAGTTGCGCCACGTCGCCTTCGCCTACACCTCCAAGGACGGCGAGGACGAGCCGGTGCTCAAGGACATCAGCCTGAAGATCCCGGTGGGCAACTGGCTCTGCGTCATGGGCGCCAGCGGCTGCGGCAAGACCACCCTGCTGTACCTCCTCAGCCGCCTCTACGAGCCCCAGCGCGGCGAGATCCTCATCGATGGCATACCCCTCGGCAAGATCCGCATGTCGTCCCTGCGACGCCGCGTCGGCGTCGTGCCCCAGGAGGCGCAGATCTTCAGCGGCTCCGTGCGCGACAACATCAGCTACGGCGTCCCCGATGCCCCGCCGGGACGCGTCATGGCCGCCGCCAAGGCGGCGCAGCTCCACGACTTCATCCTGACCATGAAGGTGCAGTACGAGACCCTCCTCGGCCAGCGCGGCACCAGCCTCTCCGGCGGTCAGCGCCAGCGCCTCAGCCTGGCGCGGGCCCTGCTGACCGACCCCGAGGTCCTGATTCTCGACGACTGCACCAGCGCCCTCGACGCCGAGACCGAGCGGCGCATCCAGGAGACCCTCGCCGAGATCCTGGTGGGCAAGACCGCCATCATCGTCTCGCAACGCGTCTCGATGGCCATGCGCTGCCACCGCATCTGCACCATCGAGGATGGCATCATCGCCGAGTACGGCACCCACGCCGAACTCCTCAAGGCCGGCGGCTTCTACGCCCGCCTGCACGCCCAGCAGACCGAGTGAGGACGCGCCCCCGCACTGCCGCGACCGTCGACCGGCAACGATGACCGGCCCCAAGCCCTGCGGCAGGGGGCGTTGTCCTACCGCGGAGGACGCAGAGGGGCGCAGAGGGAGGTGCGTTCGTAGCCGATTGGCCCGACGCCTGATGCCGTCCCCCAAATGCGGAACGGGTGACGTCGTCGTCGATCGGCAGCACGACCCGTACGCCCACCCCGTGGTCGCGCTTCCACAGGCATCTCACCCCGGAGGGGTGACAGATCGTAGCCGGGGGTCGCGCGCCAGCCCGACCCCCGGAAGCACGAACCAACAACGCTGCACCCTGGAGGGGTGCCAGAAATGCCGGCGACGACGGTCGCGGGCCGGCGCGTCCTCCGGTCGTTGCCGCAATCCCTGTCCTGATCCTTGTCCTCTGATCGCGGTGGCGCAGGGGAGACGAGAACGAGAACGAGGACGGGGGCGAGGACGGGGACGGGGACGAGGACGAGGACGGGGGCGAGGACGAGGACGAGAACGAGGACGGGGCGAGGACGAGGACGGGGACGAGGACGAGGACGAGGAGGCGGGGGCTTCTCACCACGGAGGGGTGACAGATCGTAGCCGGGGGTCGCGCGCCAGCCCGACCCCCGGAAGCACGAACCAACAACGCTGCACCCTGGAGGGGTGCCAGCCTGGATCATTCGCGAAGCGCGGATGCTTCGCTCACGATCCACGTGCACCGCGCTACGCCGCGGCGCACGTTTCGACGCGCATCGCGCCGCGCTGCTTGCTTAAGGCTGGCCCTGAGCAGGAGGCCACAAGTGCCTCGCGTCGAAGCCCGAAGGGTGACCCGTTTACGAGCGGCTGTGCGGCGCGTGAACAGGTCAGGCCAGAAACGCCGCCGGCGACGACGGTCGCGAGCCGGCGCGTCCTCCGGTCGTTGTCGTGATCCTTGTCGTGATCCTTGTCCTCCGGTCCGGGTCCTCCGGTCCGGGTCCTCCGGGGAATCGAGGACGAGGAGGAGGACGAGGAAGAAGTTCGGGCGCTCCCTCCGGTCGTTGTCGTGGCCTACGGCTTGAGCGTGATCCTCAGCACGCAGGGCTCGAGGGCGCCGAGGGTCACCCCGACGGCCTTCTCGGCCGGGTCCAGGGTGGCGGTGCCGACCTCGGCGGTGACGCTGCCCAGAACCCCCGGGAGGGCCACCTGCGCAGCGGCCTCGTCGGTACCCGAGTTGACCACCAGGACGTAGAGCGCGCCGTCCAGACTCCACTGCCGCGAGGCGACCGCGGCCGGGCCGGTCACCACGACGGCCGGGACCGGCTCCACCGACAGCAGCACCGGGATCATCCGACGGATGTCGGCGGCCATGGCCGTCACCTCGGCCCAGCGCTGCTCGAAGGGCTCGACGTCGTTCATCTTCCAGAGGTCGAACCACGAGTAGAAGATCAGGCCATTGGCACCGCCGGCGATGCACTGCCAGGCCATGGAGCGCATCTCCAGGGCGGTCGGGGCCCGGCTGGTCTCGCGCTCGGCGCCCTTGCGGTAGGCGCCCCAGTTGAAGATCTGGGGCACCTGCCAGACCGCCCGGCGCCCGAAGCCGGCCTGGTGTGTCCGCCGGGTCCAGTCCAGGGCCATGGCGGCGGGCCGGCTGGGTATCGGGTAGGGGTCGGTGCCAATGACATCGAAACTGGAGAGATAATGCCGGACCTCGTCGACCTGGTAGAGGACGACCCAGGTGGGGTGGTCGGGGTCGAGTTCCTCGAGCCACTCCTGGTGTGCGGCGAGGCGGTCGATCATGTCGGCCGGGAGTTCGTCGTTGAGGTACCAGGCGAGGAGTGCCGGGTGGTCGCGGTAGGCCAGGACCGTCTTCTCGACCGCCGGGCGTTCGTCGGCGACGGTCTGGATCGCCTTCGGGGCCCACCGGGTGCCGGCGTAGTAGTCCTTGATGCTGTAGATGATCTTCAGGCCATGCCGGTGGATGGCGTCCATCTGCGCCGGGTTGGCGGCGCCGTAGGGCATCAGGCAGTTGAACGGCGAGGCGGCGTAGAGCGCGAGGTGCTCGTCGCTGACGCCCGACCAGTAGGTGCCGAGCGGGAAGAACGGCCGCCCGTCGGCGATGACGCGGCCGAACTCGTCGATGCTGACGCGGCGCGCGACCGGCCCTTCGACGCGGCGCAGCCGGACCTGGCCCTGGCCGCTGTAGCGGCCGTCGCCACCGGTGGCAGCCACGCGCAGGGTGTAGGCCCCGGCGGGCAGTGGCGTGGTGTCGAGACGCACCACCGCCAGGCCGGGCTCCGGACGCAGCAGCCGCGGCTGCCCATGGGCTGTGCCGGCCGCGTCGACCAGGGTGGCGGTCAGGGCGATGTCGACCGCCCGGCCGCCCTCCTGCGGGACCTCCAGGCCGACCAGAATCTCGGCCTCGCCGCCGTCGTAGGTGCCGCGGTAGCGGCCCGCCGTCAGGCCGGTGATCAGCGGCGCGCGGTAGGGCCTCACCGTGACGTCGTCGAACCAGGCCGTGCCGGTCATGCCGCGGCGAACGTAGCAGGTCACCGACACGCTCGCGGCGGTGTCGGGGGTCCGGCCGGTGGTGCCGCGGACCTTCGTCCAGGCGCCCTGGGTGTCCTTGACGCCGGACGGATACGACCCGCCGAGGTACTTGCCCTGGCCGTCGTACCACTCCATGCACAGGGTCGCGCCGCTGTCGTCGCCCTGGACGCCCTCGGCGCGCACCCAGCCCTCGAACTCATAGCGCATGCCGGGTGTGAAGGCGATCCGGCAGGTCGCGAGCTGGTAGCGCGCGGGGTCGTCGTTGCTGAACTTCAGGGCGCGGGTTCCCGAGCGCGGCCCGGTCTCGTCGAGGCTGTAGACCGGCTTCGGGACCGCCCAGCCGAGCGGCGTGCCGGCGTCGTCCAGGACCTCGAAGCCCGGATTCGTCACCAGGTTCGCCTCCTCCTGCGCCCACAGGCCGCGGCCCGCCAGAAGCGACGCCGCCAGGACCGCCGCGACCACCCACGCCAGGCCACGACTGACGATGCCATCCACTGCACGCATGACCACGACCTCCCTCGACGCCTGACCACCTCTCGACACTACCCGCCGCACGCGCGGCGGGCCTCTCTCAGCCCGCCGTGCGCCGGGCCGCGGGCTTCCCTGCGGGCCGGCGCGGCGGTCGCCACCGCCTGACACTAACCTAACCTGGATTATTCGCGAAGCGCGGATGCTTCGCTCACAATCCACTTGCGCCGCACCTCGTTGCGGCGCAAGTTTCGACGCGCGTCGCGGTGCGCCGCTTGCTCAAGGTTAGCCCTGAGCAAGA
>JAAYZO010000531.1 GCA_012514865.1 Lentisphaerota bacterium
CCTCTCAGCCCGCGTAGCCTCCGGGAAAGCGGCAGCGCCAGCGCCAGGCCGAGTCGACGATGCGCTCGAGGTCGTCGTAGGCCGGCTGCCACCCGAGCACCCGCCGCGCCGCCTGGGAGTCACTGACCAGCCGCGGCGGGTCGCCGGGGCGGCGCGGCGCCTCGACCACCGCCAGCGGCCGGCCGGTCACCCGGCGGACCGTCTCGATGACCTCGCGCACGCTGTGGCCGCTGCCGCTGCCGAGGTTAAAGCTCCCGTTGACGTCGCTCTGCAGGGCCAGGAGGTGAGCCTGGGCCAGGTCCAGGACATGCACGTAGTCGCGGATGCAGGTGCCATCCGGCGTCGGGTAGTCGTTACCGAAGATGGTGACCTCGGCGCGGCGGCCCTCGGCGACCTGCATGACCAGGGGTATGAGGTGCGACTCCGGGTGGTGGTCTTCGCCATGCGCGGCGGTGGCGCCGGCGGCGTTGAAGTAGCGCAGCGCCGTGGTGCCGAGGCCGTAGATGCGGCCATACCAGGAGAGGATCCTCTCGAAGATCAGCTTGCTCTCGCCGTAGGCATTCACCGGACGCGTCGGGGCACTCTCGGGGATAGGCACCACGTCGGGCATGCTGTAGACGGCCGCCGTGCTCGAGAAGACCACCTTGCGAACGCCGTGCTTCACGGCCGCCTCGAGGAGATTCAGCCCGCAGGCGATGTTGTTGCGGAAGTACCGCCCGGGGTCCTGCATCGACTCGCCGACCTCGATGAAGGCGGCGAAGTGGATGATGCCTTCCGGGCGGTGTACGGCCAGGGCCGCAGCGATGGCGCCGGCATCGGCGAGGTCGCCCTCGATCAGGACGGCGCGACCGTCGACCGCCTGGCGGTGGCCCTTGACCAGCGAGTCGAAGACGACTACCTCGTGGCCCTCGTCCAGGAGGTACTCGGTGCAGCAACTGCCGATGTAGCCGGCACCGCCGGCAACCAGGATCTTCATGCGCTCCGCCTTGCTACGCTGTCCGCCGTCCGACACCTGCCCCACGGGCCGGTGAACCGCCGGCCTGTACCATACAGGACTGACGAGCGCCTGGCGAACGCCCGGGGCGACGAGCGCTACGGCGAGAACACCGGCGCGGCAAGTAGGTCCGCGGCGCCGTCCGTGGACCTCCCGGGCGCCGCCGGCGCCCGGGAAACAACTGGCGTGGCGCGCCGGACAGGGTAAGGTGACACATCAGCACGGCGCCTGCGAGAGGGCGAGTGGGCACGGACGCGAACGCGTCCACGAGCCAAGGCGGCGTCAACAGCACCACGACGCCATCGTTCCATACGAGCGCCACGAGTGGAGGAATGCCGATGAAGAAGGGTATCGTCTACGTCTGCCTGCCTGAGGGCGACCCCCAGGCGCGCTTCGGCCTGGCCGCGGAGATGGGCTTCGACTCGGTCGAGGTCCCGACCCTGCGCACCGACGACGAGCGCGAGCGTTTCCGCAAGGCCGCCCGTGACGCCGGGGTGGCAGTCAGCAGTGTCATGAACATCGACCACTGGAGCCACCCGTTCTCCGACCCGGATCCGGCCGTGCGCGCCGCCTCGCTGGCCGGCGTGCAGCAGAGCCTCGATACCGCCGCCGCCCTCGGCGGCGATACGGTCCTGCTCGTGCCGGCGGTGGTCACGCCGGCGGTCACCTACGAGCAGGCCTGGGAGCGCTCGCGCGAGGCCATCGGGTCGATCCTGCCGCAGGCCGAAAAGCTCAAGGTGAAGCTGGCCGTGGAGAATGTCTGGAACCGCTTCCTCCTCAGCCCGATCGAGTTCGCCGCCTACGTCGACAGCTTCAAGAGCCCGTGGATGACCGCCTACTTCGACGTCGGCAATATCGTCGCCTACGGCTTCCCCCAGCATTGGATCCGCACCCTCGGCCGGCGCCTCGACAAAGTCCACATCAAGGGCTTCGACGGCCCGAAGCACGCCTGGACCCAGCTCCTCGCCGGCAGCATCGACTGGCCGGCCGTGATGGCGGCCCTGCGCGAGGTCGGCTACGACGGCGCCGTCACCGCCGAGCTGAAGGGCCCCGGCGATGACCCGCGCGCGGCAGTGCAGGCCATCAGCGCCGACATGGACCGGATCTTCGCCATAGGCTGAAAGTCTGCGACAAAACGCCGCACGCAACAACGTGGTCTTTCATACGAGGCCCGGAAAACGGCGCGCCTTCGGCCGTCAGCGCACTTCGGCCAGGTCCGGCAGGGCGGCGAGGTAGACGAGGGCCTGGCAGACGTCCTCGGGCTGAACGCTCCGCAGGCAGGCGTACGGGTCGTTGGCGCGCGGGCAGGTCCGTTGCAGGCAGGGGGCACAGTCGGCCGGCTGGTCGGCAAGGACGACCCACTGCCCGCCGATGGGCCCGGTGGCGACCGGGTCGGTGGAGCCGAAGATCGCGACGCCGCGGCAGCCGAGGGCGGCGCCGAGGTGCATGGCGCCGCTGTCGTTCGCCACGACCAGGCCGGAGACTGCCAGCACCGCCATGAGCTGGCGCAGATCCGTGCGGCCGGTGAGGTCGAGGACCTCCGGCAGAGCCGCAGCGATGGCCGCGCCGGCGGCGCGCTCCTTGGCGGCGCCGACCACCACGACACGCCCGCCGCGCGACTGCCACCAGCGCGCCACCGCGGTGAAGCGCTCGACCGGCCACTGCTTGGCCGGGCCATAGGCCGCACCCGGTGCCACCGCCAGCCAGGGCCCCGCCGCGTCGTCGACGCCCTGCGCCCGCGCCACCGCGGCGGCGTCGGCGACCCGCAGCGGCGGCGCCGCGGCGCTGGCCTCGACCGGGCCTAGGACGGCCGCCAGGTCGAGGTAGTGCGACAACTGGTGACACCCGGCGGCCTCACGGCGGCGCGGCCACTCGGGCAGGCGGTGAGTCAACAGCCAGCCTCGCCCGCGGCCGGCGCGCCCGAGGCGCGTCGGGGCGCCGCTGCGCCAGACATCCCAGGCCGACCCGAACGAGTTCGGCAGGACCACCGCCACACCCGGCCGCAGGCGGCGCAGCACGCGGCGCTCGGCGGCGCCGCAGCGCGATCCGGCCATCGGGATGACCTGCGACACCCACGGCACCGCCGCCCAGAGCGGCGCCAGGCCGGCCGGACACATCACGAAGACGCCGCAGGGGTCCGGGACACGCTGGCTCAGGCGGTACACCGCCGGCAACGTCATCAGGGCGTCGCCAAGCCAGTTGGTCGCACGCACCAGCAGGCCGTTGCGCCAGGACAGGGCGGCCGGGTCGAGCTGGATCGTCGGTGCCGGCGGCACGAGGATCGGTCTGTAGAGCTGGAAATCCACGGTGCGGTACCATAGCGCCACGACGGCGCCATGCCTGGCGCCGCCCAGGGCTGATCGAAGATGGCGTCAGCACTCACCTGGCCACCCTCGTACGATACATGGCGATGTGACGCGCACGGTCTTGTCGCAGACTTTCAGCCTGCAATGCTTACCATCCGATGTTCCCAGGGCGTTGCCCTGGGCTGACGAATGATGCCCTTTCAGGGCGCCGGATCGGAGGCCCGCAGGGAGGCGCCGCAGGCGATGTTTCGGTCTGCCATATCCGGCGTTCTGCGCCGGGGATCTGGCTGAAGGGGTGCCAGATCGTAGCCGGGGGTGGCGCGAGAGCACGACCCCCGGAAACGCGAACCCTCGACCCATGCACCCGGGAGGGCGCCAGAGACGGCCTTTCAGACACCCCTCGCGCCGCCCCAGGTCACTCGAAGACGATCCAGCCGCGGCTGGCGGCGTCGGCGTGCGCCTTGACACTGAGGAACCAGGCCGAGATCTCGGGGGCCTTGCCCTGGACATTGCGGGCCAGGTTCAGCCGCAGGAGCGTCCGCGGCGCGGCCGTGCAACCGAACTCGCTCAGGGGTATCGCCAGTTCGCCGGTCCAGCGTCCGGGCTCGACCTGGGTGGCCCAGCGGCAGGTGAAGGTGGCCCCGACGCGTTCCGCGTAGCTCTCGCCCTCCTTGCGGCCCCAGAGGTCAAAGAAGGCGCCGCGGGCATTGAGGATAAACTGGACATAGGGCAGCGCCTCGAGGCCGGGGTTGATGAAGATCTCGACCGAGTCGTCCTTCCAGGTGCTGCCATCGCGCGGGGCGGCGTCGGTCTGCAGGGCGCTGGTGTCCTGCTCGCAGTCGAGGGCGATGTAGAGCATGGTGCCGTCGTGCAGGAGGCGGGCGCGGGTGGGGTACTGCGCCGCGGCGGTGTTGCCCCAGCGCACGAAGTCGGTGAGGACATCGGCGCCCGTCCAGGCCGGGTCGTCGAGGCGGCCGTCGATGGCGGGCGGGGCGTCGCAGCGGGTGACCTTGGCGACCTTCAGGGCCATGGCGCGCAAGCGGGCGACGTAGGCGCGGAAGTTCTCGCTGCCGGCGGTGCCGAACGCCTCGTCGAGGCGCCGGCCGATGAGGCCGCGGAGGTCATCGGCGCTGATCCGGCCGCCCTCGACGGCCTCGCGGACCACCCGCGCCGACAGCCGCGACGCGCTCAGGCGCATGGCGTTGGCATCGGCGCCGGTCTTGAGCGGCTCGAACCACCCCGGCAGCGGCGGATGGAAGGCGATCGGGTCATTGCCGACGCGCTCGCGGACGTACGCATCGGTGTCGAGGGTGACCACCTGGTCGGCCATGCGGCGCAGAGCCGCGGCGACCTGCTCCAGCGGCGCCTCGGCAGCGACCAGGCGGTCGACCTCGTGGCCGGCCCAGTAGTTGCCCGCCAGGAGCAGGGTGATCTCCCAGGTCTTGCGGAAGAAGCGTATGCGTTCCCGCACCAGGTCGCTCTGGGCCAGGGCCGCGGCCTGGTCGAGGTAGCCGGTGCACTCGGCCAGGACCGCCGGCGGGAAGACCTCGAACTGCCGCGGGTCGCCGGCCAGGCGATAGGCCCAGTGGCCGCGGCCGGTCCGCTGCTCGGACCAGGCACGCTCGCAGCGCCGGAAGTACGCCGCCATCGGCTCCCAGGACTCGCGGAAGAGACGCTGATTCCACTCGGTGAAGAGCGCGTCGATGTCGACGGCGGGATTCCACAGCACGCGACTCATCAGGTAGAGCTTGGGGCCGTCGAGGCCCCAGTTCGGGTAGACCTCGGCATAGAAGCCCTTGACGCGGTTCTTGACGGCGTGCTGGATGGCCTCCTGGAAGAGGTGGCTGTAGATACGCGGTATGGCGAAGCCCATGCCGTAGGCGTAGTCGTAGATGCCCATCTGGTGGGCGACGCGGCCCCACCACTCGAGCAGACGCTGGTCCTGCTGGCGGAACTCCGGCTCGTAGTAGTCGGCGCGGTTGCTGGTGTAGTACGGTATGACGTTGCGATGCAGCCCGATGGGCTCCGGCGGCAGGATGTAGGTCGAGTAGGCCAGGCAGCCGATGAGGTTCTCCGGGTGGGTCGTCTCGAGGTCGGCGGCGACCCGGTTCAGCCAGGCGTAGTAGCGGCACGAGTAGGTGCCCTCGAAGCCCTCCCAGGGGGTCAGCGGGCGGTCCATGGCCTTGCAGCCCTCGCACTCGCACCACCCCTGGCCGTCATTGCAGCCGTAGGAGAACGAGTCCAGCCCGGGGTTCTCGGCCCAGGCCTGGCGGGCGCACGCGGCGGCGTGCCGGACCGAGCTGTCGCTGGCCAGGCAGGGCTGCCAGCTATGGTCCTTCTCGCCCTGCGGACGGTAGCGCTGGCCCGAGGCGCGCAGCGGGAACCACTCCGGGTGCTCGTCGTAGTAGCGCTCGGCATCGAAGACCCGCACCAGGTTGTGGTGGAAGCGGTAGCGCGCATGGAGACGCTGCCGCAGGCTCCAGCGGCCGCCGTGGTGGTCGCCGCTCCACTGCCGCGACAGCAGCACCGGCGTGTAGACCTGCCGCCAGGGCGGCAGCACCAGGCGCTCGTGCTCCGGGACATCCTCTCCCAGCGGCCCCGGGAAGAGCCAGCGCACGCCCACCTGGTCCTCGAGGAACTGGCAGACGGCCCAGTACGTCGACCACGGCTGCGGGCCGACCAGGAAGGCGCTGCCGTCGGCGGTGATGTCGACCAGGTAGGCATCACTGTCGAGCCTCACCAGGGCCTCGCGGTCGGCCGCCGGCAGGGCCGCCACGGCGCCGACGTAGAGCCGCACCGGGTGACGTGCCGGGTCCGCCTCGGCCTCGCTGATGACCGTGAACTCCGCGCCGGTGGAGCGCTTCAGGTACGCCGCGAGGTCGCGAACGGCCTCGAGGCCCTCGGCCTGCAGGCCGTCTGCCTTGACGATCGCCGCGGCACGCCCGCCATCGAAGACCGCCAGCGGACCCGCCAGGGCCACGACAGGGATCAGCCACACCGCCAGGATCGCCGCGCTACGCATGGTCAGGCCCTCTCCTCGTTCGACAACGCCACACCCCCGGCGCCGGCCGGGAGCCGTGCCGCCAGCCAGGGCCGCCGCCGCTGACGATACCCCGCCGAACGACAGAAATCCACGCCGGCCGCCACGGGTGGCCCCGCTGGTGGGCCTGGGGCTGCCCGGAAAGGGACTCAAGGGACGCAAGGGACTCCAGGATGGGCGCGCCGCAGGACCCGCGTGCCGCGAAGCCCCCAGTGTCCCCGGTGTCCCCAGGGTCCCCAGGGTCACTCTGGCGCCAGCCAGACGCGGACGCCCTCCGGAGGCTGCTGGAGCTGCTGGCCGGGCAACGCGGCCTGTCCGGGGGCGAGGATCTTGCAGCTCAGGCCCGACGGGCTGCCGGCGCTCATGACGTGGACCATCACCAGGTGGCGCGGGCGGGTCAGGGTCACGACGGTGCCCAGAGCTCCGGCCGGGCCGCGCAGGTCGTCGCCGTCGAACCAGGCGCGGGCCTGGCCGCGGGCGCGGATGGCCAGCTCGACGGCCTGGCCCGGCTGGCCCTCAAGGTAGAAAGCGACGAGGAAGGCCTGCCCGTCGCCGGCGCCGACCTGGTAATCGTCGAGCCATGGCCCCGGGACGCGGCCCGCCTGCCAGGGCCCGAGGCCGCCGGCGAGGTCCCGCGCAGGGGTCGGTGCCTCCAGGTAGAGGTAGCGGTCGGCCTGTCGGCGCGGCGGTTCGTCATCGGGCAGAGGCGCCTCGTCCGGCGGTCGCCGCGGCAGGGCCGCACCGCGCCCGGCCGCAGCCGCTAGCGCCGCGATGGCGGCGGCGGCTTCCGGCGTTGCCGGGTAGGGCCCGGCATAGAGGAAGGCGCCCGGCGTGAGGGCCTTCAGGGGGAAGGGCCCGACGCCCGCGGCCGGGCGCTGGAGGCGCTGTTGCCGAAAAAAGGGCAGCGTCACTGCCGGCGCCGGGTGCGCCGCGGCGAACGCGGCGGTGTCGCGCACCTGCGCTGCCGCCAGGGCGTCGAGGCGGGCCGTGGCGGCCGCCGGGTCGCCCAGGTGGAGCAGGCGGGTCTCGCCCCAGCGCATCGGCAGGACCACCTCGTCGACCTGCTGTCCGAGGACCTGCCGCGTGAAGAGTTCGATGACGTCGGTACGCCCGGGCAGGCGGATGCGCTTGTCGCCCGCCGAGACCGCGTGCACCGCCACAAAGCGCCCGGCGGCGAAGAGCACGTCGTTGGTATCGAGGTAGACATGGCAGCCGGCCAGCCGCGCCAGGCCGCTGAGGATTTCCGGCCGCAGCAGGCAACTGGCCGTGTAGACCGCGGTCCAGTCGTCGAAGCGCCGCAGCGCCAGGCGGCACTCGCCGGCGGCGTCCCGTCCGAGCGCCACGGCCTCGGGGTCGACGCAGGCGATCTCCGCCAGGGCATTGCCGGCCTGCATGGGCCCGCAGCAGTCGGAGAGCGAGGTGTCGCGCAGGGGCACGGTCTGGCGTACCTCGGCACCCGGGCCGCTGTACAGGCTGCCATCGGGGAGGGCCGCAGTGAACAGCCGGGCATAGGCGTCGTCCTGCAGGCGGATCGGGCCCTGCACCGGCCGGCCGGTAGCCAGGCGCAGGCCGGTCAGGGCCTCCAGGTCGGCATCGGGGTCGCCGCCGCGACGGCTGAGATTGACCACGCCCGGCGTGTGCATCCAGAGGAGCAGCCGGCCATCGGACTTGACGCGGTCGAGGGCCTCGCGCTCGGCCGCCGAGAGGGCGCAGACATTCAGGAAGATGACCATCCTGTAGCGCCGGAAGGTCTCGTCGGCGAGGAAATCGCGCAGCTCATAGAAGTCGACCTCGGCACCGAGGCGGTCGAGGATGCCGGCCCGCAGCTTCAGGGGCGTGCCGAAGTAGTTGTAGTAGAGCTGGCTCTCCTGGTCCGCCACGGCCGCGATCTCGGCATGGCGTTCGAGGCCGGCCTCGGTCATGAAGTCGCGGACCTGCTCGAGATCGCCGACGGTGCGGATGACATCGCGGTCGTAGAACCAGTTCCAGCCGAAGTCCATCAGGTAGGAGACATAGCCCTGAGTAGCGGCGCGGCAGAACTCCCGTCGCAGCACCTCGACGGTCCCGGCCGGGTCGGGCGGCGGATCACCGATATGCCCGGTGCCGTAGACCGTATGTGTGCGGTAGTCGGCCTCGTTGAACCACACCTTGCCGTGCCGGGCCAGGCTGGCTGAGCACTCGCGATGCAGAGGCGAGCTGCCCTGGCCGCGGCCCTCGTAGCTCGACGGCCCGCCGAGGACGTCGATATCCGGGCAGTCGAGAAGCTGGGTGAGGAAGACCGTCCCATTGTTGGGGAAGCAGTGCAGCCCGGCGTGGATCTCGGCGCCGGCCAGGCAGCGACCGTGCGAGGCGGCCTTGATGACCGCCGCGAAGTAGCGCGCGGCGTTGGTCACCGGGAGATTCAGGACCTGGTTGTAGTCGCTGACCGGCCCGCAGGGCTGCGGCGGCCAGACGCGGCGCTCCTCGAGGCTGGGCAGCTCGACGCGGTCGAGGCTGACCTCGCCGCCCCAGGCCGCCGCCAGCGCCCCCGGCGCCGGGCCGTACTTGCGCTCGAGGAAGAGCCGGAAGGCGTCCAGGCGGGTGCGGCTGTAGTCCCACCCCGGATCGCCTTTGCCCTTGTAGAGCCACCACTCGCCGGTGTTCAGCGCCCCGACGTAGACTCCGACCAGGCGCGGCGCGTAGGGCGAGGCCCCGAGGCGATGCATGAGGTCGTGGAGCTTCTCGCCGCAGTAGCGCCGCCATTCGTTCAGGCCGTTCGGCCGGACGTGATGGGCGGCACGGCCGCTGGTCGTGCCCCAGTCGGTGACGCCGGTCGGGCCGGCCAGCAGGGCATGGGGGTAGCGTTCGACGAAGTCCTCGCCGACGTTGCTGAACCAGACGCGCGCCAGGATCCACGCATCCGGCACCGCCGCCAGGACCTTGTCGGCACGGCTGCGGAACATCGCCCAGGTCTCATCCGGGGTCTTCGCGCCGCTGTCGGTGTCGATCACGAAGAGCCGCAGGCCGGCCTCGCGCAACTGGCGCTCCAGCGGCGCGCCGGTCAGAGTCGTCGTCCAGCAGGACCGCGCGACGCTGTCGAGGACCTCGCCGTTGGCGGTCAGACGCAGGACGCCTCGAATCCTCTCGACGCGGCTCGCGGGGAAGGGATACGGCTCGGCCGGCGGCTGCAGCCAGGCCGCGTCGAGGGCCTCTTCGCCCGGCGGCGTGAACGTGATCGGCTGTTTGAGGAAGGCGTCCTCATCGACCGGCAGCGGCACCGGCTCGGCGGCCATGGCAGCCGACAGAGCCGCGGCAGCGATGACGGCGGCGACGCGGCTGGGAAGGCTCCATGACGACGTCGGCATGACACGCTCCTGGTGTTCACGGCCGCAGCAGGATCTGGTCGACGTTCTGCGAGCCGACCGTGACGGCGAGGCGCAGGACATGCCGCCCCGGCTCCAGGGTCACCGTCGCCGGCCGGCCGTCGGCGTCGAGGACCTCGAACCAGCCCCAGTCATCGCGGCTGCGGCACCATCCGCCGGTGCCGGTCATGCTGACCCCGACGCGCTCGCCCGGGAAGGGCCGTCCGTCGATGGTGAACTCGCGGGTCACCTCGGCGTACTCGCTGGCGACGCGCAGGAGCAGGCCATAGGCACGGCGTTCCGGGACCTCGAAGGCCCACTCGACCCACTGCACCGGCTCGTCGAGCTGGCAGTAGGCCCGGCCGCCGGAGGCCGCGACCTTCTCCATGGCCTGGCCGCGCTGCTCGGACTCCGCCGATGGCGCCTCGGCCTCGATGACGATATCGCCGGGGCGCGGGGCGGTGTCGGCGGCGAGACGGCGGGCGGGGGCGGTCCAGGCCATGCGCCGCGTCAGCTTAAGGCGGTCGAACTGGCCGCGCCCGCAGACCGTCAGGCAGGCCTGGCCCGGCTGCAGCGCCAGGTCGTGGCGGGTGCCGGTGAAGGCCATCGGCCCGAGGCGCACCTGCGGCGGCAGGGCGCCGGTCCAGCCCTCGATCTCGAGATCGCCGCGGTAGGCCTCGGGGAGGTCGAGGGTCACCCACCAGACGCTGAGGTCGCCGTCGGGGAGGCTCCGGCGCAACCCGGCCACCGGCAGTTCGCGGTCGTCGAAGGCCATCACGGCCTCCAGGGCCGCCGGCTGGACGCCTTCGTCCAAGGCCGCGTCAGA
>JAAYZO010000532.1 GCA_012514865.1 Lentisphaerota bacterium
AGTCCATCTTGACGTTGGCATCTGGGTGAACAACAGGGTCCAGAGCGACCGAGGTTCCGGCTCCTGAAGGGACACGCATCCGTGGGTGTGACCGGCTGCTACTTCCTCAGCTTCACCTGGACCGGCTCCAGCCAGCCCGTGGACCTCGTTGTGTCCTGCGGGGACGTGTATGACCCGGTGATCCTCGCCGAACTGCGCAAGGCCGTGAACCGGTACGTCATCGACTCTCAACGGCGACCGGCCTTACTCGTCATTCGGCCGCCACTACCCCCAACGCTGTCTACAAGGAAGGCCTGGCAAGCGTCGCCAGAAGGCTGTACGGTCAATGCTGGTCCCGGTGCCCGGTCCACTCATATCAGGGACCTAAGCGGTCCAGAAGTATCGCGCAGCGCCGCCTCCGTCGGGCGCTACCGTTGCATCAGGCGGCGAGGATGATGGACCCCTTACGACGACTCCGTCGGCCGCCACCCGTCTCGCGAAGGCTGGATTCGGCAGGGATCACGCGCCGGCTAACCTGGATCATTCGCTAAGCTCGGGTGCTTCGCTCACAATCCACGTGCGCCACACTGTATTGTGGCGCAAGTTTCGACGCGCGTCGCTCCGCGCCGCCTGCTCATGGCCAGCCCTGAGCGAGTGGCCGCAAGTGCCTCGCGTCGTAGCCCGAAGGGTGGCCCATCCACAAGCCGCCATGTGGCGCGTAAAGTGGTCAGGCCAAGGCGGCGTATAGTCCTCGAGTACACCGGCCAGTCTTTCAAGGAGTGTCCATGCCATACGACGCAACAAGTCGGCTTTGGCCCTCGGCAGGAGAAGGGTACTTTCGCACGAGGACTCTCAGGGCCATCCGGCAGCGGGGTCCCCACTGCGTCTCCACCGTGCTGGCGATGTTGACCGACGCGCGCCCGGAGGACTTCCAAGGAAGGATCAACACGCAGGATCCCGCGTCGTGGTCAGAGGCGTTGCACGTGGCGGGCATGAAGCTGGCCTACTGCCCGACGGACGCCCGTAAGCTCAAGCATTACATGCAGGAGTTGGTGCGCCTGGATGATCTGTTTACTCTGAGTTACTACACATCCCTTGATCACGACGTCATCCTGGGTGAGCCAAATGATCGGGGCTGGATTGTGGGATCGCACATCGTCATTCTCCATCGGGGCGTCATTCTGGATCCTGCCTCCGGAAGCTCAGAAGACGCCCTTGGGCATGAGTGCGGCGACTACCACACGAAGCGCATCTTCCGGGTGGTGCCCCAGAACCATCCGCGCGGGATTTGAGGTGTTGGGCCTGCGGCGCAACTTACGGGCCCGCACCCGCCGCGGGCAGGGCTGCCCGGCTCTCGACGTAGAGCAGCACGGGCGGCGGCACACCAGTGTCCGGTCCGAGGGCGACCTGGAGGGCCTCGCGGTAGACGTGCATCTGCCCGGCGTAGTGGGCTGGCGGCTCGAAGCCGGTCTTGTAGTCGAAAACCTGGCAGCACCCGTCCTGCTCCAGCATGACGTCGATCTTGCCGCTGATCCACGCGGTCGTGACCGCGCCGGCCTCCCCCGCTGTGCCCCTGTGCGTGAAGGGCCACTCGCGGTGCAGACGCCCCTGAGCCAGAGCCTGGGCAAAGATGGGCTGCAGCCGCTGTCCACGCCACTCCAGGTCGCGGAAGTTGCCGACGCAGAGACGCAGAAACGCCTCCGCGGTCGGGCGCAGCGGGCTATCCTCGCGGAACTCCGCCGCCAGGAGCCGCGCGATTAGCCCGTCCCGCGACCCATCCTGGAAGTCCCACTCGGCCATCAGCCGGTGGAAGAGGTCGCCGAGGAAGTTCTCGGCCCCGCGGGGCTTCGTGACCGGGGACCCGGACAGTTCAGCAGGGAAGACCGCCTCGGGCGGGGCCGCGACTGCATTCGAGGTGAGGCCGGACGGCTGCAGCAGAGTGACCCGCTGCCAGTCGGAGGTCGGCAGGGCAATCGGCTCGATCACGGCCGGCATGCCGGTGGCCACCGAGATTGGCCCGGCGGTGACTCGGGCCGGTGCGGCGCACGGGAAGTCATGGGCCAGCCAGCGCGATTCCTCGCCCGGCCATTGGGCCCGCGGATCCGCGGCCCAGTCGGTCGCCTCCCGCATCCCAAACCGGGCCACGAGCCAGCTGGCCCCATCGTGCCGATTGTGGATGGTCCGCCGTGCCTCGTCAGTCTCCTTGCCGTCCGGGCGGTATGTGCCCGAGAGACAGAGGTAGCTCCGGGCACGGGTCGTGGCGACATAGAGGAGCCGACGGCGTTCGGCCTGGTCCTTCAGCCTGCGGATCTGAGCAGCAGCCAGGGACAACGGGTCCAGGTGCTGGAGCTCGGCCAGTGAGCCCTTGGAGCCCGGCTGCCGAACGATCGACAGGCCATCCGGCGCCGTCACAATACTCTCGGCGCCGCCGCGACCGGAGAGGCTGTCGAGGCCCATGACAAACACGACCGGGAACTCCAGCCCCTTGGCCTGGTGGATGGTCATGATCCGCACCACGTCGTCGCGCTCACCGACCAGTTGTGCCTCCTCGCCGGTGTCGCTGCCGGCGGCGATCTCGTCGAGGTAGCGAATGAGGCCGAAGAGGTCCGAGGAGTCACGGCAGCCCTGGCGCAGGAGTTCGAGGAAGCGCTCCAGGTTGGCGACCCGGGTCCGGGCGTCCCAGCGGTCGTCCGCCACACCTTGTCGACGCCAGCAGGCCCAGGTCTCACGCATGCCGTTGAGCGCGATGATCTCCTCGGCCAAGGCGGCGGCCGGGACCCGGCCGGCCAGATCCAGGAACGCGGCATAGCGCGTCTGCAGGCGCTCCAGAGCCGCGTTGATGTCCGCCGCCTCCCGGGCGTTCCCCGCGAGCCGCATATGGCGCAGGCGCCCGGCAAGGCTTCCGGCTAGGTCGGCCACGGTGAACTCGGCGCCCTCCAGTTCCGGACGCAGCCGGAGAGCGTCCACGGTCGCGCTGTGCAGGGCGAGCAGGTGGGCGTCCGTCAGGCCGATCCAGGGTTGCTTGGCGCAGGCGGGAAGTGCCAGGTCGTCGTCCGGCCGAACGAGCAGGCGGAGCCACTGGCAGACGTCCTCGACCTCCTGGGAGTCCATGAGGCCGCGGCTGCCCACGACGTAGTACGGGATCTGCGCCTGCTGGAGCGCGCTGCGCAGTGGCTGGATGCTCTGCACCGAGTACTTCAGCACGGCGATATCGCGGAATGACAGCGGCGTCCCGCGGCGCGGGTCAGCATGGCCGACGAACCGCCGGATCTTCTCCGCGATCCAGAGCACCTCGTCCTGGCTGGGCGGTGCCTCGTCGGGGCCCTCAGCCTGGGCGTCGTTCAGGCCAGCGCCGCCGTCGGTGGCGCCGGCCACCCGCGGGTTGATCAGGTGGCAGAACACGGCCGGCGACGCCGGGTCGGTCGCGGCCTGTCCCGGAAGCGCGGTCTCGGGGTCGCGCATGTCCTGATACACCGGCTCGTAGTCGGCCGGCGCGGCGTTCCTCGGCCGCGAAAAGACCCCCTCAGTGTCCGAGAAGAGGTGGTTGCAGAACGCGATCAGCGTCGGGCTTGACCGGTAGTTGCGGTCCAGGGCGAGGCGAGCACCGTGAAAGCAGGCCGTGATGTGCCTGGCGGTCTGGCTGAACACCTCCACTTGGGCACCGCGGAAGCGGTAGATGGACTGCTTGGGGTCACCGACGCAGAACAGCATCGCCGCATCGTCATCCAGTTCGGGGCTCGCGGCGTCGGGGTCGGGGCAGCCGGCCAGGTAGTACAGGATGCGGCGCTGAACGTGGTTGGTGTCCTGGTACTCGTCGACGAGGATGTGGCGCAGATTGAGGTCCCGTCGGACCCGGGCCCGACGCTCGGGGTCCCGCAGGAGCTCCAGTGCCTTCCTTTCCAGGCCGTTGTAGTCGAGTTCGGCCGGCGAGAAGGGCTGCAGTGCCTCGGCGGACGCCAATCGCCGGCAGGCCGCCCAGACACCCTGTGCCCGTTGCTCAGCCGCGCTCCATCCGGCCGGGTCGCTTGCGTCCTTCAGCTTCGGCAGCAGGTCGTCCCGCAGGCCCCGGAAATCGTCCTTCCACTCGGCATCCCTGGCCCCGCGCCCCAGCGTCGCGGCAGTGCTGATGTCGGCCAGACGGCCGAGGGTCGGCTCGGCGCGGAAGGCAGCGACGGCGTTGGCGATGGCGCATCCGGCCTCGTCGTTGCCGGCACGGCCTGGGGGCCAGAGCGCCGCGAGCAGGGGGTGCTGGAGGAAGAACGAGCTGGCCGTTTGGGCGGAGGCGTCGCTAAGTCCGTCTCTGGAACCCGTCTCGGCCAGGCCGTTCAGGTAGCTCACGGTGCGACACACCAGGGAGTAGTCATACATATCCAGCAAGCCGATCAGGACGGGGAACAGCTCGTGGCCGGGGTCTCCGAGGATCGACTCCAGGAACGCCTCGACGGCCGCGCTGCGGCGCAGGCTGGCGGCCGCCGGATCGAGGACCGTGAAGCCGGGGTCGACGCCAGCCTCGATCGGGAAGCGCCGCAGCAGGGCCGCGCAGAACCCATGGAACGTGTCGATAGGAGCGCTGCCAAGGTCGGCCATTGCCGCGCGGATCCGCCGCCGGTCGGCCTCCGAGATCGAGACGTCGCCGGGCGCATCCCAGCGCGCACGGACCGCGCCGGTGTGCAGGTAGAGCCCCAGCGCCTGGCGGCTGCGTTGGCGCATCTCCGCGGCGGCTTTGCGGGTGAAGGTCACCGCCAGAATCTGTCCGGGAGTGCAGCCGCCCCTGACGATGGCGTAGGCATAGCGCTGCGTCAGCGCTTCGGTCTTGCCGGCGCCGGCTCCCGCCTCGACGATCAGGTGCGTCGCCAGGTCGAACCGGGCGCGGTCGTACGCTGAAGCACGGTCATCCATGGCCCGGCCCTCCTTCCGTTTCTCCGGCGGGCTCTGCCGGACGCCCGAACCATGGCTCCGGAATCGTGCGAATGCGGCACACGGCCGGATAGTCGCAGTAGCCGGACAGGCGGACCGGGCAGTTGCCGCGCGGGTTCGGCGCCAGGAGCCCATTACCGATGTCATGCTGCGCGCGCGCCAGGTGTGTCCGGGCGAGCTCGAGCAGGTGGTCGCCAGCGACGGTGGCCGTGTGGTCTTTGCCGTCCCGGAGGCCAACGAGGGCCACGCTGTCGAGTTCGGCCTCCGCCGGGATGGCCGCGGGCAGGCGTCCCTGGCGGCGCAGTTCGTCGAAGGCGAGGGCGTACGCCGGCAACTGCAGATCGATGCCGTTGCGCAGGTCAGCCGCACTGCTCAACTTCCGGGACGTCTTGTAGTCGCAGATGCGCACTTTCGCCGGGCCGTCTCCAGCCGCCACGTCGACCCGATCCACCCGGCCGCGCAGGCGCACCGTGGCCCCGTCCCCCAGCGCGACCGCAAGCGGCTGCTTGCGCCGGGCGAATTCCCACTCACAGACGGCAGGGGCGAAGAGGGCCGGCGCCTCCCGCAGGCCGGTGTAGGCGCCGGCAAATCTCCTGAAAGGCTCTGTCCAGCCCCTCGGGTACCGGTCGGGGATGGCCAGAGCGTCGCCTCTCGATGCTGCCTCCAACCAGAGTTTGAGGAGTGCTCTTGCGGCGGCGTTGTCGTTCGCCTGCAGAGCCCGCTCCAGGTCCTCCACTGCGTCTTCCCACTTACGTCTCAACTCGGGCCGCGGGTCAACCTGGAAGAGCTTCGGCAGGAGCCCATGCGCCACCGTATCGCGCCACCGTTGCTTCAGGCGGGTGGTCGCCTCTGCCTGCAGGGAGAGACCACTCGCGTCGAGGCTGGCAAAGGCCGCATCGAGGGCCGAGTCGAATCCACCCGTGGGGGTTGCGGCAGGCCCCTGCGTGCCGACGAGAAACGCCTCGACCCGTTGGCTCTGCTCGGCCTTGTCCCGGCAGATGAAGAACGCCGGACCGCGCGCCGGGTCATCGAGAATGGCGTGCACCGCCTGGTCCAGGGCCTCGTGCAGCGCGGAGCCGGCCTCGATCGCGTCCGGGACGGGCGACGGGTCGCGTAGCCGGCTCAGGCCGAGGACGCACTGGGCGAAATAGCGGTACGGGCAATAGCCGAACTCGTCGAGCTGGGAGGGCGAGAGCCCCTCGTCGGTGGCGATGGGGCCGAAGCAGGCCGGGGAGGCCCCCAGGCCGGGCTCGGGATTCCAGTTCCGGACGTCCTGCCACTGGCGCAGGGCGTGACCCTCAGCGGCCTCGTCGGGCCGGGCCAGGGCGAGGGCCAGACGGGCCTCGTCCGCCGTGGTGGCGGCATCGGCGTCCGGGAGCGCGCTGAGCGGCTCCAGCTTTCGGAAGGCGTGGGCGCCGGCCGCGTCCGGCAGGAACTGCGACAGGCGTCGCCAGCCAGTGCGCCCTTCCTCCCAGCCGGCGAGGGCGTCATCGAGGCGCTGCAGGAAGGACGATGGCAGCACGGCACGGCGGTCCAGTCCGGTCACGGCGTAGCACAGGGCGAGGCGTCCAGCTTCCGCGGTCGCCGCGCCGAGGGCGCGCCCGAGCGCCTCTGCCGCGCGCCGATTGCTCTCCGTGCTGGTCGGAAGCCCCAGCCGGGCGCGGTCTGCGTCCCGCAGAATGCCGGCATCCGCTCGTTCGGCGGGCAGGGCCCCAGCCACCATGCCGACGACGAAGAACCGCGACCAGGCCCCAGCCTCGACCTGCTCCGGGGTGCGGATGCCGACGCAGTCCGTCCAAGTGTCGCCGAGGCGGATCGTCTGGTCCCCGAGGACGCGTTTGAGGGCTTCGCTGAACGCCGCTGCCGTCATCGGGTCGCCCCCGCCCTCGGCGAGATCCAGCAGGATGTCCTGGACCTGGCGCACCGCGGCAGACTCGAGCTCGAGAGAGCGCGCGGCCAGCCGGCCGGCAGCCCCAGAGTCTTCCCCCTGCACAGGATCTACCGGCTCGTCGCCGCCGTCCTGTTCGGCGCGGACGGCGATGCCTCGCCGCACCTGCACGCGTCGGCTTACGTCCAGACCCTCCTTCCCGAGGACCTCTCGCAGCCAGGCGGCCCAGTCGCTCAGCGGGCGCTCTTCGAGCCCCCCGAACAGGTCACGGAGCCGCTCCATGAGCGCGGAGAAAGGCCCACACAGCCGCTCGAGTTGCCGGAGTTGCTGTTCAAGCCGTTCCCGGTTCCGCGAGTCGTTGTCATCCGGGTCCGTTGGCGCCTGGATGGCGGCCTGAGCCCGTTCGCGCAGGCGCGCGAGTGCCTGGACCCAGCCGTCCCAGTCCCCTCGGCGCAGCCTGAACCGGCGCAACAGCCTTGCCACGGTGCGCAGGGAGAGCCCGCCTGCGTCCTGCCACAGCCCCGAACGGACGACAAACGGCGACGACAGCAGCCAGAGGATGTCGTCCCAGGCGCACTCCGGCGCGGCCAGCCGCGGCAGGCGCAGGACGAACTCCCCGAACGGCGTCGCGCTCAGCGGCAGGTCGAAGGCCCCGTCGTGGGGAATGCCGTGCCCGTCGAGCAGTGCCGCCAGCCGTTGACGGTAGGCGGGGTCCGCCGGGGTGACCAGGAGGACCTCGCCTGGCGGAACGGCATGCGTGGAGGGATTGCCCAGACGGTCGGCACCGGCCAGCGCTGCGCGCAGGCGCCGCGCCACCCAGACCAACTCCACGTCGACATCTGCCGCCTGCACGAACTCGATCCCGCTGAACTGACCCCGAAGCGCATCCCGGTCGACACCCGCGTTGCCCGTGCCCATCAAGACCCCGAGCGCGCCTGCAGCCAACAGCGACTGGTGCGACGGGGTGCCCTCGCGGGCGACGCGGTCCGGCCCAAGTGCGGTCTCGAGCGATCCGATCATCGCCGTCTGCCATGGCTCGGGATCGCGGAACCCGACGAGATGGACAC